>CAZLIR010000302.1:0-2542 GCA_964559635.1 uncultured Enterobacterales bacterium | reverse complement strand
TCTTATCAGAGACATCATCATCTGCACCTTTTAGTGCCAGAACCAGGGTATCGGTACTGATTTCACGCAGAAGCGTCTGCACGCCTCGGTCATCAACATCGACCAGATTATCGAATACAAACATGAGATCCTGAATATTCTGACCCAAATCCTCATCAACCTCTTTGACGGACTCGATCAACTGACTCTCAATCGCCGTATCCAGGTAGTTCATTATATCTGCAGCCGTCTTGACGCCGCCGATATTGGCTGTCTTTGAGCCAGCAGCGCCACTGAATTGTTTCTCCATAATATCGTTGAGCTCTTGCAATGCCGCAGGCTGTATGGAATCCAGAGCACAGATTCTTAAGGTCAGATCCAGACGATTCTTCTCTGGCAAAAATGACAGAATTTCTGCCGATTGATCAGCATCCAGATAGGCTAGAACGATACTTTGAATTTGTGGATGTTCGTATTGGATAACATCGGCGACACTCTTAGGATCCATCCACTTGAGCGTGTCCAGGCCTTTGGTGTTGGCGCCGAGCAGAATACGGTCAACAATTGAATCAGCTTTTTCCTCACCCAGAGCAGCTCGTAATGTATTACGGATATAGTCTTCTGAGCCGATACCAATACCGGTCTGATCTTCGACCAGCTCAAGGAAGTCATCGAGAACGCCAATCATCGTCTCACGCTGAACATTATTGAGCTCAGCCATAGCCAGACCAATCTTCTGCACCTCTTTGGGTCCCATATGTTGGAGTACTTTAGCGGCCTCTTCTTCACCCAGACTCATCAGGAGAATTGCTGAGCGTTGAACACCACTTAACTTCTCAGTCTCTTTCGCGACCGCTGGTGGGTTATCTTTTACTTCTGCTATTTCGTTACTCATCAGCTTCCATCCAATTCTTTACTACTTGTGCAACCATGGCCGGGTCATCCCCTACAGCACTCTTGGCTCGCTCAACTTGCGCCATTGACTTCCGTCCCATGGGAGCCATTGCCATGCCGCCCATATCACTGCCCAGCGAGAGCGTGTCTGAGGCCAGGTTTGGATTATAATCTGGTTCTAACAACTGCATTGTACCTGTGGTTAGCTTGGAAATAACAGGTCTGAAGACAAATAATATCAGCAATAACACCAACACAAAGGCCACCGCAGGTTTTAGCATGGTTTTAAACAATTCTTCCTCATAAAATGCCAATGGCTCAGGCTCAGGAGGCAATTCTGCTAGTGGGAAATCGAAGGTATCCACAATCACGGAATCACCACGTGAGGCATCAAAGTTGATGACACCTTTAATGAGTCTTTCAATTCGCTGCACTTCGTTTGCGGAGCGTGAAATGCGGGCCCCCTCCTCATCAACCAGATTATTCAAACCCAGTGATACAGAGATGCGATCAATGGTCGCTGTCTGATAACGGGTATGATTGATTGTGGTATCCAATTCATAATTTGATTCTGTTTCAGAACGCTGATTACCGTTAGCACCTGTTTGCGCTGCATTAGCGGCATTAGCACCAGTGGCCGGTATATTGGCGGCTCCCGGAGGCTGATTACTCAATGCACCTGGCACGCCTGAGGCGGTGCCTGAGCTATCTGAAGATATCAGTTTTCGCTCACTTCTCAGGGAGGGTGAGTCAGCATTGTGGAATCGCGATGTCGTCTCGTTCGCAACAAAACGCATGCGCACATTCACTTGCACAGTGAAGTTCTCGATGCCAAGGATGGGTGCTAATATCGACTCTATCTTAGTGCGCAAGACTTGTTGACGTTTGTTCTCTTCCTCGAACTCGCGTTTGGACTGCATTTCCTCCGATGACATGGTCCCGGAATGATGTAAACGGCCAAATTGGTCGGTAATGGTAATGCGATCGGCGGTCAGGTTCGGCACACTGCCGGCCACCAGATCGACGATTGCGCGGGTTTGTTGGTCATCAATCGGTCGAGATGATGCCAGATTCAATAGTACAGAGGCACTTGGACGACGTCTGTCGGTTACAAACACTGTTTGTTTTGGAATCGCCAGATGAACCTCAGCGGAGGTAACTCCAGAAAATTTAACAATGGTCGCAGCCAGACTCTTTTCCCGACTGCGGATTAGGCGAGCATTTTCAAGCTGTTGACTGACACCGAACCCGGAGTCAGTTTGTAAGATGCTATCACCGCCCATAGTATCAGATAGACCCTGAGACGCCAAGGCCATTTGTACTCTTTGATATTGGCCTTGATCGACCAATAAAGCACCTGTTGGGCCAATCTCATAAGAAATTTTATTCTGATCGAGATAACTAACCACCTCATACATGGTCGCAGCGTCCATCTCACCCATGGGGCGCTTATCAGGTTCCTGTGACCATAAAACGAGCACAACACCTAGTGCAACACTCGCTGCCAGACCGACCATCAAGCCTATCTGACGCAAAATTGACAGTGAAGTCACTGATGCTCCGCCACTTGCCATCATTGATTGTCCGTCGTCTGCCACGTTATATCTCCAATCATTCTAATTATAGAGGCATATTCATAATGTCTTTGTAAGCAGTTGCCACCTTATTG
>CAZLIR010000301.1:0-2553 GCA_964559635.1 uncultured Enterobacterales bacterium | reverse complement strand
GGCCCACACAAGCAGCGCACTGGCACGCGCTGCGATGACCGATTTAAAAGCCACTTTAGAGCCAAAAAATAACCGAGCGGATTGGTCGATGAGGATAAATACCGGACGCTCGCGTTCTTCCTTAAACAGCTTGGTATGTGCTTTACCTGTGCGCGCTGTGACTCGCCAGTCAATGTTGCGAATATCGTCACCGGGTTGATACAGTCTGGCCTCATCAAAGTCCATACCTCGACCACGGAACTTTGAACGATAACCGCCGGCAAGTGTTGAGCTAACCTGATATTTACTCGCCAGATCGAGTGCCGATGCCTGTTGTCGAAGTGACAACAATTCATCTACCGTCAATCGAACGCCATGATCAGGATGCTGCATAACTGACTCGTTAGGGAACTGCGATTAATTCAATGAGTTTATCGATGACTTGATCGGTATTTACACCATCCGCCTCTGCCTCATAACTGAGCAGGATCCGATGCCGTAATACTGAATGGGCGACAGCCTGAATATCATCGGGTGACACATAATCTTTACCCGCTAACCAGGCATGTGCTCGGGCACAGCGATCGAGTGCCATAGATGCCCGTGGACTGGCTCCATATTCGATCCAACGGTCCAGTTCAGGATCATACTTTTCCGGATTACGACTGGCCATAATAAATTCAACTAAATAACGCTCAAGTGCTTCAGTCATATGAATATCCAGCACAGCATCCCGTGCTGCAAACAGATCAGCCTGAGTTAATTCAGACTCTGGAGCGACTGCTTCGGCATTTAAGTGCGCCTCTTTGCGAGTCAATTGCAGTATCTTCAGTTCAGATTCTGTGTCTGGGTAATCAACTCTGACATGCATCAGGAAGCGGTCCAATTGTGCTTCGGGCAATGGGTAGGTACCTTCCTGCTCGATCGGATTTTGCGTGGCCATCACAAGGAATAAGTCGGATAACGGATAGGTTTGGCTACCCACACTAATCTGCTGCTCCGCCATGGCTTCCAACAGAGCCGACTGCACTTTAGCAGGGGCGCGATTTATTTCGTCAGCGAGGATAAGGTTATGAAAAATAGGGCCTTTTTGAAATTCGAACGTCCCTTCTTGAGGTCGGTAGATCTCCGTGCCGGTCAAGTCGGCAGGTAATAGATCAGGGGTAAATTGTACCCGATGAAAGTCACCTTCAATGGCCTCAGCGAGTTCTTTAATTGCACGTGTTTTCGCCAGCCCTGGCGCGCCTTCAACCAGTAGATGGCCGTCTGCTAATAGGGCTATTAACAGATTCTGCACGAGTTCCGGTTGCCCGATAATTCGGGTGTTCATGTACTGCTGAAGGGTGATTATGTGTTCTCTTTGATTCATACCTCTGAATCCTGACGGTTACGGAATAAAAAATTTGTTGCGTATCATATCCTTACTGGCTTCTATAGGCTATAGATCATTTGCTAATAGGGTACTTCTAAGCGTAAGTAATTGTTTCTCTAGTCCCGATTTCAGCAAAATATGAACGCTTATTTAAAACGAGTGTTTGAAATTTATTCTTACTAGGATACAATAGCGGCAAATTTAACCGCTCGGACTATTTTATGGCAACCAGCAAAATCTCTAATTCTGGCCTCAATCGTGTTGCAGTCGTACACGGTCTCAGAACACCTTTCGCCAGACAGTTAACACAATATACTCAACTCAGCGCAATCGAGCTTGGCACTTTACTGGTGCAGGAGATGATCATGCGTTATGACCTTGATCCGGCGACCATTCAGCGACTGGTCTTTGGACAGGTTGTCATACAGCCTGATTCACCTAACATAGCTCGTGAGATTGTTATTGGTACCGATTTACCAGAGAGCACCGATGCCTTTAGTGTTTCACGCGCTTGTGCGACCAGCTTTCAATCGGTAGCCAGTGTCGCTCAGGCGATTGCCACTGGCGAGATAGAGGCAGGTATCGCCGGTGGTGCTGACTCAGCGTCAGTGGTACCGATTGGTGTGTCACGCAAGATGTCAGGTATTCTGGTGAAACTCAGTAAGGCACGTACACTTCAACAGCGTCTGAAATTAATAGCCAAGATGTCACCGAAAGATTTATTGCCGGTGCCACCCTCAGCTAAGGAGCCGAGCACTGGATTGACCATGGGGCAAAATGCCGAGCAAATGGCTCGCGACCATGGCATCACACGCGAAGCCCAGGATGCCTTCGCCCATCAGTCTCACGTGAATGCCGCTAAAGCCTGGAATGAGGGATGGTTAACTGATGAGGTCATGACCACACATGTTCCGCCCTACAATGAGGTACTGGAACAAGACAATAATATCCGTTTTGACTCTGATCTGGCTGGTTATGCCAAATTGAGACCAGCGTTTTCAAAGCCTTATGGTACAGTCACTGCGGCCAACAGCAGTCCTCTGACTGATGGTGCCTCGGCTGTGGTGCTTATGTCAGAGCAACGCGCCAAAGAATTGGGTATTGAGCCCCTTGGCTTTATCCGAAGTTTTGGTTTCTCAGCCAATCCGGTCGCCACAGATATGCTGATGGGACCCTCGTATTCCTCACCTATTGCCTTACAA
>CAZLIR010000300.1:0-2557 GCA_964559635.1 uncultured Enterobacterales bacterium | reverse complement strand
GACTTCGTTACTGTATCAGGCGAGTGCAGTTATTTTAGTGCTGTTGATGTTACGCCAGTACTGGTTGCGCTGGCGTAACAAGAAGTCGTTATTTGCCTTTAAAGCACAGCCTTGATTGAGTCAGCCACATAATCAACTGACTCGAGCGTTAACCCGGCGACATTGATGCGACTCGAACCGGCCATGTAGATTGCATAATCCTGCTTTAGTTGCGCGATAGGCTCTGGCGCAATTCCAAGATAAGAGAACATGCCTTTTTGTTTGGTAATGAAACTGAAATCCTTATCGATACCGCGATTTTCAAGCGCCGTTTGCAATGCGGAGCGAAGATCTTTGACTCGCTTGGCCATCGATGCCAGCTCTGTCTGCCATTGTTGCTTTAACAGCTCATCTGACATCACAATATCAACTAAAAACCCACCATACGCTGGTGGCATAGAATAACTTGACCGCGCGACATCCTTAATCTGTGTCAGGGCGGCATTGGCTTTATCAGCGTTAGCCGTTTGTACAAGAATGGCACCAGTTCGATCGCGGTAAAGGCCGAAGTTTTTAGAGCAGGATACTGAAATGAGCATATCACTCACAGACTCAGATAATTTTCTGACGCCTGCGACATCGGTCTCTAAATCATCCCCCAGTCCTTGATAAGCAATATCAACATAAGGCAAAAAGCCTCGCTCGGCAGCTAACTCTGAAATGGTGACCCAATCCTCATAGGATAAATCAGCTCCGGTTGGGTTGTGACAGCAGCCATGTAATAACACCACATCATCTGGCCCCAGTTTTTCCAGCATTTCCATCATTGGTGCCGATTCAACCAATCCTGTCTGAGGGTTATAGTAGGGGTATGTCTTAATCTGATGGCCTGCAGCGGACATTAACGGTATGTGATTTGCCCAGGTTGGATCACTGACCCAAATGGTTAATGGCTTATCCAGGCGTTTTAATAGATCTGCACCGACTCTTAAGGCACCACAACCGCCAGGCGTTTGTATGCCTGTTACTCGGCCATCAACAACAGCCGAACTGCTCTTACCTAACACTAACTCTGTCATTGCTTCGACAAATCCGGGTGCACCAGCAGGGTTGATGTAAGCTTTAGAGTTCTCGGTGGCTAAGTGTCGTTTAGCGGCTTCAGCGATTGCTGCCATAATCGGTGTGGCACCATTTTCATCTCGATAAACACCGACACCGAGATCAACCTTGGTATCTCTAGGGTCATTATTGAATGCGGTAATTAAGCCCAACAGAGGATCTGCGGGTAACGAATTAAGTTTGTTAAACATGATTTTGCTCTGGCTAACGCTAAAGGTGGTTAAGTCGAAAGTTTGTAGGCCTGATCAGACCACATATAGCGGCAAAATTAAAGAGAAATTTAAATCGAAAAGTAGCTGAGATTACGATAAAGAGGGGGTGTATTTGAGAGGGGGGGAGCGGGACAATCCATGTCCCTAAAAATCCATTTCTGTATCCACATCCCATATCCTTTGAACGTATTCTCTGCTCATTGTGATCATTTGCCAATAGGAAAATTTCCTATGTCTGTATCAAGATGTGTTAAAATAAATTTTTCTTTAATAAAAACAATGAGATACTGTAAAATAAACATTCTGACATAAACCATAATGGCAAGTTATTAATGCTTACTTACAACCACTGCTTGTATCACAAAAGCGATTTAGTTATAAACAGTATGCCTATCTAATAACAGTATAGTCTGGATTTTGTAAATATGTATCAAATTAGTATCGTTGATGATCACCATCTGGTAGCAGAGGGTTTTGCGCGATTAATTAATCAGCAAGAAGATATGCACGTGGTTTCTATTTATAAATCCTTTGCTGAAGCAACACAGAAATTTCAGAGTGCAATCCCGGATCTGATGATTGTTGATTTATCATTGCCCGATAAGAGTGGCATTGAGTTGATTGACCATATCAATAATCTGGAGCCAAACATTCCGATGATTACCCTGAGCATGTATGATGTCGAGCCCTACATTTCAAATGCCTTATCTGCCGGTGCAAGAGGCTACTTATCCAAGGGGGTTGCTGCTGATGAATTGATCAGGGCGATTCGAACAGTACTGAGTGGAGAAAAGTACCTCAGCGATGTCATCAAGCAGAATAAAGCCAACTTTGAGGATGAATATGGCATTCTTGATCTGACTCGACGCGAAACCGAGGTGCTAACATTACTGGCACAGAGTAAGCCTATTAAGACAATCGCCAGCATGTTGAGCATGCAACCGAAGACAGTTCATGCGCACAAGGCAAACATTACTCAGAAATTGGAAATATTCAGTGTTGAAGATATGCGCCGAGTAGCTTTGAAACATCATCTGATCAGTGTTGATGATTTAATTTAGCCCTCATAGCCATTTAAATACCCATCTTAATCACTAATCTCGCCTAATCGAAACCCCTACACATACAGTGAACATGCCTTGCATCATTGCAATGGTAGGCACTTTCTGTAATCATTGCACCCAATATTGCAAAGCCAATTACTGGGAGAAAATAATAATGAAGCTTGCTATCGCTGTCATTCACGG
>CAZLIR010000299.1:0-2579 GCA_964559635.1 uncultured Enterobacterales bacterium | reverse complement strand
CCGTATGGGTATAGAAGTTATTCATCTCAATGTAAGAATCTGGGCGGATCGGATGGGCCATCGGGCCGGCATCCTCTGGAAATTGGAACGTTCGTAGTGTTTTAACATCATCGATTCGTTGGATTGATTCGGAGTTCATATCACCACTAAATTGCTGCTCGCGGAATACCGTCAGCCCCTCCTTGAGCGAAAGTTGAAACCAGTCTCGGCACGTGACACGATTACCTGTCCAGTTATGAAAATATTCGTGACCAATAACAGCCTCAACCCCCGCAAAGTCGGCATCTGTTGCCGTTTTATCATTGGCCAAAACATAGGCGGTATTGAATACATTCAACCCTTTATTCTCCATAGCGCCCATATTGAAATCACCAACAGCGACGATCATGTAACGGTTCAGGTCATATTCAAGTGCATACTTCTGTTCATCCCAACGCATTGATTTTATTAAACTTTCCATTGCGAAGTGGCACTGGTTTAATTTGCCTTTATCAACATAAATTTGCAGATCAACCGCTCGCCCTGAGCGAGTTGTATATTGGTCCTCCAGTAGATCAAAATCGCCAGCTACCAGTGCAAACAAATAACTAGGTTTGGGATGCGGATCATGCCAGTTTGCTTTGTGCCGACCATTATCTAGTGATTCTGAACTCGTCAGCTCACCATTCGAGAGTAAATATGGAAACCCTTCTTGTTTGGCTTCAATAGTGACACTGTATTTTGTTAAAACATCAGGTCTATCCGGGAAATATGTTATCCGTCTAAACCCCTCAGCCTCACATTGCGTGCAATACTTATGGTTTGATTGGTATAAACCGTTCAAAGAGGTATTCTTGGCTGGATATATTCTGTTTTGGATGTCCAAGGTGAATTTATCTGGCACATCACTAATCACGAGACCGGACTCAGAGGTGCGATATGCGCTTGTAGTCAAGATTACACTGTCTAAGCTTATCGACAGAAGCTCTAATTCTTCACCATTGAGGAAGAGTGGCTCATCTTTGTTGGCATCATCTTTTCGTCGAAATTCGATGGAACTTGTAACATCGCAATGCTGTTTATGAAAATCAAAATCCAGATGGATAGACTTCACATCAAATGGATAGGGTTTATAGTCTTTGCGGTATTTTTCTGTGATCGACATTATTTAGAAGCCTTAAGCTCATTAACAGATGGGGCGATGGTACGAATATTACTAAATTTTCGGTCAAAAAGATTTTCCGGATTCATGAGAAATACCAAGATTATCAGCGCGATTATTTATATACTTCACTATAGCAAAATTAACCATCAATGACCGATAAAAAATACAGCGTCATTGAGCAATTGGAGTATTTATATGGTTCGTTGGGTTTTCCCATGTATGGCCTTTATCAGCGGTTTCTCTGTCATGGCAGTGCAGATGTTAGGTGGCAGGATATTAGCCCCTTGGTTTGGCGGCTCTATTTACATATGGGGCAGCATCATCACGACATTTTTGGTGGCATTGGCAGTCGGATACTTGTCCGGCGGTAAGCTCTCTCTCCATAACCCGACTATTCGTAAATACGGCATGCTGTTTTTAGCGGCCGGCCTGAGTTTGTTGCCACTGGTGTTCTTCAGCGATGCCCTAATCGGCTTTTCTTTTGAGATAACTGAAGACCAGCGGTATGCATCATTAATCGCCTCGTTTTTGCTGTTCTTTATACCGGCTGGGATCCTCGGGATGATTTCGCCCTACTCTATTCGTATGATGGTGACCTCTGAAATCACCAGTGGTTTCTCTGCCGGTCTGTTGTATTTTGTGTCAACACTCGGGAGCGCCCTTGGTACTATAGGAACCGCCTTTTACTTCGTCCTTTATTTCGAGATAAACCATATTATGCTCACAACCTGTCTGGCAGTTGCCATTCCAGGAACCATCTGTTTATTCTTCAACTGGAGTCCACAAGATGTTGCGAGTTAAATTACTACTAGCCTGCATTGCTCTGATTCTCACTATTAATCTTGATGCCAGAAACAGGGTTTTGCACTCTGAAAAGTCAATGTACCGCAATATCATGGTGTCACAATATCGTGGCGAGCGCTGTATGTTATTCGGTCGTATGTCGCGCAACCCAACACGGCAGAGTTGCTTTAATGTGAGTGCTCCTGAGCAACTGATCTTCAGCTACACTAAGCTAGTTCTGGCCGGCTTCACTCAGATAAAGCAACCACCAGCTCGGATCCTTATCATCGGTCTTGGTGGTGGAACACTGCCCATGACATTGGAAACACTGTACCCAGAAGCGTTAATAGATTCCGTTGAAATTGATCCCGCCGTGATTCAGGTTGCCAAAGACTGGTTTAATTATGTGCCCTCCGAAAAACAAAAGGTTCATGCTCAGGATGGCCGGGTGTTCGTCAAGCGGCAGGGACTCCGGGGTGTTAAGTATGATGTCATCATTCTCGATGCTTTCAATGGTGACTATATACCTGAGCACATGATGACCGAAGAATACTTTCAGGAACTCAAAAGTGTAATGTCAGATGATGCACTACTGATGGCTAACACCTTTTCCAGTAATCGGCTCTATGATCATGAATCGGTGACCTACAAC
>CAZLIR010000298.1:0-2582 GCA_964559635.1 uncultured Enterobacterales bacterium | reverse complement strand
TACGGCTGTATTCTGATCACTGATCACCACTGAATTAATATGTGGAACGGCAGTCTTCTGAGTGAAATCTAAATAACCTAAGATGGCTCCACCAGCAGCATGGAATAGGGGAGATGATTCGAGTTCGAAAGCTCGTAAATCATTCGTCTGAAATTGCTTACATAGTCGGTCGTGTCCAGAGCGGGGCTCAAACTCCCAATCAGGTCTTGGTGTAAAGGTTACGTGAGAATTAGGCGCCCAATGATAAAAGGATTCTGAACATAATACTTCCTGACACCGAATACTCATGAGTTGACTGAGAAGGGCTTCCCAACTTGAGAGGATCTCAGTGCGGAAATCACCTGAGCTTAAATTGACCCAAGCAAGACAAAACTGATCATTTAAATTCTTTTCTACAGCGGCTAAGCGGTGTGCTTTAGATTCATTGAGTAAGGCTTCATCAGTCACAGTGCCGGGTGTGACAATACGAGTGACTTGTCGCTCTACCGGACCTTTACTGGTGGCAGGGTCACCAATTTGCTCACAAATGGCCACAGTCACGCCAAGTTTAACGAGTCGAGCTAAATAACCATCAACTGCATGGTAGGGGACGCCAGCCATGGGAATATCTTCACCATTTGATTTGCCCCGCTTTGTCAGCGTGATATCAAGTAACTGAGCGGCATATTCGGCATCTTCATAAAACAATTCATAAAAATCACCCATACGATAAAACAGCAGGATATCTGGATATTCATCCTTTATCGCAAAGTACTGACGCATCATTGGCGTATGTGTTGTGTCGGTATTTGGAGGTGTCATCGGGCTTTATTATCGGCTCATTTACGCTGCGTTAAACACTGCTGATTTTTATTCGTTATTTTGTAATGTCATGAGATTGATTATACAGATTTATTTCAACGAATTGATAGACTATATCGTGTTAGTTCTATGCAGAGAGTGCTATTATCTGACGGTAAATAAGTAGTACAACAGAGAGTACAAAAGAGAGGAATAATAATGATTGATTTCGAAAACGCCGCAGTATTCAAGTTAAAGCCAATTGCAGAGGATCAGGTTCGTGAGGATTTCCACCGATTCTTAATTGATGGCGAAGAAATTTTTGCTGCTTTTAAGACAGTCAGAGATCAATTGGTGTTCACGACTAAGCGTATCATCGCCGCGAATGTGCAAGGTATTACAGGCTCTAAGGTGGATTACACCTCAATCCCATACAACAAAATTCAGACTTTCTCGGTTGAGTCCTCTGGCACGTTTGATATGGATTGTGAGATCGAAGTCTATATTAGTGCGGTTGGTCGTGCTCGATTTGAAATCAAAGGCAGTTTTGATGTGATCGAGTTTAACCACATTCTGAGTCAGCAGGTACTTAGTTAGGTCATATCTTTATTAAGTGTAAGTTAATCCAAATAGGTAGTTACTAATGCACGAGGCACTCGAGAAACTCACTCTTCAACTTAAAAAGCGCCGTTACACAATAAGCGTCGCTGAGTCCTGTACTGGTGGTTTAGTTGCACAGACTCTTACCTCAGTCTCTGGTGCTTCAAGTTATTTCGATTGCGGTTTTGTGACCTACAATGCCAAAGCGAAAGAGCGCTCATTAGGCGTACCGCAGTCACTCTCAGCTAGCTCAGGTGAAGTCAGTCGCAACGTCGTAGTGGCTATGGCTGAAGGGGCTGTAGAACAATCAGATGCACATTTCTCCTTGGCAATCACGGGTATTGCAGGACCGACAGGTGGAACCACTGAGAAACCACTTGGTATGGTCTGGATTGGTTGGGCTGGTAAAAATGCGCCGACAGAATCTAAGTGTTTTCACTTCAAAGGGGACAGAACGAGTATCCGAGAACAGGCTGCAGAGGCAGCAATGTCGGGTATGGCGTCATATATTGTAAAAAATGCTTGATACTACTCATACAAGTAGTATAGAATGCTTCCTGTACAGTGAAACGAGACTGTAGCCTGAGTAGACATGTTCTTAGTATAATATCAGAGACTCGCTATAGCAACTGTTACGTAATTGTTCATAGAATTAAATTTTTAAGCGGAGACATTCGAATGAATGACAACAAGAAGAAGGCACTAGATGCAGCATTAGGCCAAATTGAGCGACAGTTTGGTAAAGGCTCAGTGATGAGAATGGGTGATGAGGACGCTATGGCTCGTGACCTGGATGTTATCTCAACAGGCTCTCTCGGACTTGACGTGGCTTTGGGGGTCGGTGGTTTTCCCAAAGGTCGTGTGGTTGAAATCTATGGTCCAGAATCATCTGGTAAAACAACCCTAGCACTCCAGGCAGTCGCTGCATGTCAAAAGGCCGGTGGTACGGCTGCCTTTGTTGACGCAGAGCACGCACTAGACCCTATCTATGCTGAAAAACTCGGCATTGATGTTGATGAACTGCTCGTTTCACAACCAGATACCGGTGAGCAAGCGCTTGAGATTACCGACATGCTGGTGCGCTCCAGTGCCGTTGATATCATTGTTGTCGACTCGGTTGCCGCGCTGACACCTAAGGCTGAAATTGAAGGCGATATGGGTGATAGCCATATGGGCTTACAGGCTCGCTTAATGTCACAAGC
>CAZLIR010000297.1:0-2596 GCA_964559635.1 uncultured Enterobacterales bacterium | reverse complement strand
GTGTAAGCATAGCACTGTATCCATTGAGTGCGTTCCGAGCTGCCAGTGCGGCGGCGTTAAACGTCTATCAATCGGTGCGTGCTAATGGCACACAACAACAGGTGGTCGATACCATGCAAACGCGCATGGACCTCTACGATTATCTGGGCTATCACGATTACGAACAAAAATTAGACCAGCTATTCGCTGCGTCACAAGATTAAATTTAGCGGATTAAAATATTAAAGTAATGAGGGCAAATAATGACTGAACAAATTCTACCTAGAGCAAAAAAATCGGTCGCGTTATCGGGAACTGCTGCAGGTAATACCGCCATTTGTACTGTTGGAAGAACGGGTAATGATTTAAGTTACCGGGGCTATGATATCAAGGCACTCGCTGCGGGTGCTGAGTTTGAGGAAGTAGCTTATCTAATCATATATGGCAAGCTACCCAACCAAACAGAGCTTGATGCTTACAAAGCGAAATTAAAAACATTGCGTGGTCTGCCTGAGGCAGTTAAGACGGCACTGGAGACACTGCCCAAAACAGCGCATCCGATGGATGTCATGCGTACCGGTTGTTCGGTACTGGGTTGCTTAGAAACCGAGACAGACATTAACGATAAAGATAATGCCAACAATATTATTGATCGCTTAATGGCCTCGTTTGGCTCAATGCTGGTGTATTGGTATCACTATGCGTTTAACGGCAAGCGCATTGAAGTTGAAACCGATGATGATTCAATCGGCGGGCACTTCCTACATTTATTGCATGGTGAAAAACCACGTGATTCGTGGGTCAAAGCCATGCATGTGTCATTGATTCTTTATGCTGAACATGAGTTTAATGCCTCAACATTCACCTCGCGCGTGGTGGCGGGAACTAACTCCGATATGCACTCCTGTATCACTGCGGCTATTGGTGCCCTGCGTGGGCCGAAGCATGGTGGTGCCAATGAAGTGGCATTCCGGATACAGAGTCGCTATTCAAGTGCCGATGAAGCAGAAGCCGATATTCGTGAGCGTGTTGGGCGTAAAGAAATTGTGATTGGTTTCGGTCACCCGGTGTATACCGTGGGTGATCCGAGAAACGACATTATCAAGCAGGTGGCGGAAGATCTGTCGAATGAGAATAACGATCGCTTAATGTACGACGTCGCTGAGCGTCTCGAATCGGTGATGTGGGAAATTAAAAAGATGTTTCCGAATCTGGATTGGTTCTCTGCTGTGTCTTACAACCAGATGGGTGTGCCAACCGATATGTTCACACCGCTGTTTGTTATTTCTCGTGTCACTGGCTGGGGAGCTCACGTGGTAGAGCAGCGTGAAGACGGGAAAATCATCCGCCCATCTGCGCATTACACGGGTCCTGAAGATCGCGCATTTGTGCCAATTGCAGAGCGTGATTAATCGCTCTTAGATAAACAACAAAGTAGTCTAATTAACGCGGAGAGAATATAAACAATCAGAGTATATAAGTGCGTAAAATAGATTTTCAGAAGTGTCCGAGGCATGGATGTCGAGGCCAAACCTACAGGGATGTATTTATGGCGTCTTCAAGAAAATCTTTTGAGCGATTATGTAATCTGAATTTATATTCTCTCACTGGAAAAAGTAATGAATGATAACTATCGAAAAGTCCTGAGTGGTACCAGTCTTGAGTATTACGATACCCGAGAAGCAATTGAGGCGATAAAGCCGGGTGCTTATCAGACCCTCCCTTACACCTCACGTGTGTTGGCTGAGCAACTGGTGCGTTTATGTGATCCCGAGTTACTCGAAGATGCCCTTGGTCAAATTATTAATCGCCAACGTGACCTCGATTTTCCGTGGTATCCGGCTCGTGTTGTGTGTCATGACATTCTGGGGCAGACAGCACTTGTTGATTTGGCTGGATTGCGTGATGCCATTGCTGAGAAGGGCGGTGATCCTGCTCAGGTAAATCCAGTCGTACCAACCCAGCTAATCGTCGATCACTCACTCGCGGTCGAGTATGGTGGCGCTGATCCGGATGCCTTTGATAAAAACCGTGCTATTGAAGATCGTCGCAATGAGGATCGGTTTCATTTTATTGAATGGTGTAAAACGGCCTTTAAAAATGTTGATGTTATTCCAGCGGGTAACGGCATCATGCATCAGATTAATCTCGAAAAAATGTCGCCGGTGATCCAGGCGCGTAATGGCGTCGCATTTCCGGATACCTGTGTTGGTACCGACAGCCATACACCTCACATTGATTGCTTAGGTGTCATCGCCATTGGAGTTGGTGGATTAGAAGCCGAAACAGTCATGCTCGGCCGACCGTCAATGATGCGGTTACCGGAATTGGTTGGTGTAAATCTGGTGGGTGAGCGCCAACCTGGGATAACCGCGACTGATATTGTGCTGGCCATTACTGAATTCTTACGTGAGCAGAAGGTTGTTTCAGCATACCTTGAATTTTACGGTGAGGGTACGCGTTCATTAACCATTGGTGACCGTGCAACCATCTCCAACATGACTCCGGAATATGGTGCATCAGCAGGTATGTTCCATATCGATCAGCAAACCATTGATTACCTCAAATTGACTGGTCGTGAGCCAAGCCAAGTTGAACTAGTGGAGCATTACGCAAA
>CAZLIR010000296.1:0-2651 GCA_964559635.1 uncultured Enterobacterales bacterium | reverse complement strand
GGAAAGCCTGATTCGGTATACGGGCCCCCCCCTGAACCTTAGGGTTCAAGGGGCTATATCTGTAGCGGCACATTCGGTCATCGGTTCCTTCTAAATTCTGCATTATTTGGTTTCCTCATGTCGGCAGTGGAAAAGAAAAAAGTCATTCGTGAACAGATGCGTTCACAGCGACAACAATTAACTGCTGAGCAGCGATCACAGGCGGCCGATGAGCTGTTAAACATCTTGTCTCAAGCACTGAGTGATAACGACTTTCCCATGGCTATGTACCTGCCCTTTGATGGCGAGTTGGACACACACCCATTCATTGAGCAGGCATGGCAAGCCAAACGACAAATATACCTCCCCGTTATCCAGAGAAATGGTCTACCTATATTGTTTCGAGCGTATCATTCTGAGACCATACTGGTGGCGAATCAATATGGTATCGGTGAGCCAGGATCAGGTGAGCTTGTGACGGCCGGGCACATGAAAACGATCTGTATGCCACTGACAGCATTTGATCGCAATGGCGGTCGTGTCGGCATGGGTGGTGGCTTTTATGACATCACGCTAGCAGACATTTCTCAGCCCTCTCAGCAGCGTCCGAAGTTGATAGGCCTCGGTTATGAGTTTCAGGAAGTCAGTGAGTGTCCCAGCGAGACGCATGATCAGCGATTAGATGCTGTTGCCACGCCGAGTGAATTAATTAGGCAATAACTCAGCAATAAATCAACCACCGACAGGAGTGACAGATGTCCCCCGAACAACTAAAACAACAAGCTGCTGAAGCAGCGTTACAATACATTGAAGAAAATACCATTGTCGGGGTAGGTACCGGCTCAACGGTCAATCATTTCATCGATGCACTGGCTAGCCGCAAAGCAGAGATTGACGGTGCGGTCTCCTCTTCTGAAGCTTCGACTGAGCGACTCAAGCAGCACGGTATACCTGTGTATGATCTGAATGCGGTGGATAACATTCCGGTGTATGTCGATGGTGCCGATGAATCGGATCATGGACTCAACCTAATCAAGGGTGGTGGTGGTGCCTTGACGCGGGAGAAGATCATCGCCGCTGTGTCAGAAAAGTTCGTTTGTATTGCGGATGAGTCAAAATGGGTCAATGTGTTGGGCGCATTTCCATTACCGGTAGAGGTCATTCCTATGGCGCGCAGTTATGTCGCTCGTGAGATCGTCAAATTAGGTGGCGATCCGGTTTATCGGGAAGGATTTATCACAGATAATGGAAACATCATATTAGATGTGCATAATATGCACATCGCCGAACCAAAAACATTAGAATCTAAACTCAATGCAATCACGGGTGTGGTCACCAATGGCCTCTTTGCACACCGTGGCGCAGATGTACTATTACTCGGAAGCCCCGATGGTGTGAAAACAATTACCACATAACCATTGTGTGCGAGTAAGACAGGGAACCCATGAAAATACAATCATTAGACAAATCTAAAATTCGCATTTTACTGCTTGAGGGACTGCACCAGAGTGCGGTTGATTACTTTAAATCGCAAGGCTATGAAAATATCCGCTATGAGAAGAAATCACTGCCGCAGGAGCAGTTGCTGGAAGCCATTGCTGATGCGCATTTTGTCGGTATTCGCTCACGTACCATGCTGACTGAGGAAGTCATCAGCCACGCAAAAAAACTCACCTCGGTGGGCTGCTTTTGCATTGGTACCAATCAGGTTAATCTTGATGCCTGTCAGGTAGCGGGAATTCCGGTTTTCAATGCTCCCTTTGCCAACACACGTTCGGTGGCGGAGCTAGTACTCGCTGAGATCATTCTCCTGTTACGAGGTATTCCAGAAAAGAATGCTATGGCCCACCGTGGAGGTTGGTTAAAAAGTGCCGACCATTCGTTCGAGGCGCGTGGCAAAACACTTGGGATTATTGGTTATGGTCATATTGGCACTCAGTTGGGAATTCTGGCAGAGAGCTTGGGTATGCGTGTGGTGTTCTATGACATCGCAAATAAGCTGTCATTAGGCAATGCCAATCCGTGTACTTCTATGACGGAGTTACTAGAGCAGTCGGATATTGTCAGTTTACATGTGCCGGAAACACCGCATACAAAAAATCTACTTAGCACTGCAGAGTTCGCAGCGATGAGGGATGGTGTCATTGTGATTAATGCGTCGCGTGGTACTGTGATTGATATTGATGCTCTGACTGAGGCACTAAAATCCGACAAGGTTGGTGGTGCAGCGATTGATGTTTTCCCGGTTGAACCCAAATCAAATCAGGATGAATTTATTTCCCCGCTTCGGGAATTTGATAATGTGATCCTTACCCCGCACGTGGGTGGTAGCACGCAGGAAGCGCAATATGCCATTGGCTTAGAAGTCGCAGAGAAGTTAGTCAAGTATTCTGATAACGGTTCAACTTCAAGTTCGGTTAATTTCCCACAGGTAAACTTGCCCGAGCACACCAACAGCCATCGCATTTTCCATATTCACCGTAATGAGCCAGGGGTTCTGATGCAAATCAACCAGATCATGGCCAGTCGTGATATCAATATTTATGGTCAATACCTGCAAACCCATGGTGATGTCGGCTATGTGGTTACTGATGTCGACGAGCACTGGGATAAATCTGCGCTCGAAGAACTGAAGGCGATCGACGGCACTATCCGTACTAGAATTCTTTACT
>CAZLIR010000295.1:0-2652 GCA_964559635.1 uncultured Enterobacterales bacterium | reverse complement strand
GATTGGTAACGGCTTGGACCAACTACTCAACCGTGCCATTACCAACGATTTCCACGGCACAGCAGAGCCGAAAATTCTCGCACTTGCCCGAGAGGAGTTCTTTACTGCTTATGCTGAAATTAACGGTAAAGAAACACAACTCTACCCTGACATTACTGAGGCGTTACAGCGCTTTAATCAAGCCGGTATTCTGCTTGCTTGTGTTACTAATAAAAGCAGGCGGTTTACACTGCAACTACTGGATATGTTGGGAATACATGAGCTATTTGATTTTGTCATATCTGGTGATGAAGTTGATGATAAAAAGCCCGCACCAGACTCGATCAATGTGGTGTTAAAGCACTTCGATTTGTCAGCTGACGAATGCCTTATGATTGGTGACTCAGATAATGATGTGTTCGCAGGTAATCGGGCTAATGTGGATGTATTGGCAGTCAGCTATGGCTATTCTCAGGGGGTAAATCTATCCGAGCTTCCCATTTTGGGCATGATCCACTCAATCAATGACATTGAACTTAATAATCAGGGATAACAATTGCACACTAAAGCGTCATTACGCCTGCTCACTTTATTCATTTTATTTGTCTGTTTACCGATTACAGGCGCTGAGCAGAAGGCACAAATAAACAAATCCCGATATCATGATCAGTTGATGGGCTTCTGGCTTGGTCAATCCATAGCTAACTGGACTGGTTTAGTAACCGAAATGGATAAGATTGGTGGCGCTGGTATCCATGGTAAATTCTATCGCCGCGAGGATTGGGGGCGTACCGATCTGCCAAGCATTTGGGGGCAGGGTGTCCCGAGTGATCTGTCGCCAACTATCGACTGGGTATTGCGCGTTGACCAAGAACCATGGGGC
This sequence comes from uncultured Enterobacterales bacterium, assembly GCA_964559635.1. GTDB lineage: Bacteria > Pseudomonadota > Gammaproteobacteria > Enterobacterales > CAXRAF01. Next base: position 1,790 of record CAZLIR010000295.1, on the reverse strand, counting down.
TCGGATGATGATACTGATATTGAGTATATGTATCAGTACCTAATGGCGCAGCATCAAACCACCCGTCTATCAGCAAAACAAATTCGTGATGGTTGGATGACCCATATTTACTCTGATGACAACACGCCGTTTAAATCTGCTGATGGGAAACCGGAAAATTATCTCTGGGTGTCTAATCAACAGGCACATGATTTGATGCGTAACGAATCCATGCTGCCGCCTGAGACAGGACGACAAGCTAACAATCCGCACTACGACATGATCGATGCCCAACTTAGTACAGAGATCTTCGGTTTATTTGCGCCATATAACTACGAACTGGCCTTGGCTATTGCCGATTTACCCATCCGGACCGTAGCTGACAAAGAGGCAGTCGCTGCTGCACAGTTTTACGTCATTCTGCATTCACTTGCAGCCGGTATCGACTCTGCTAAAGACGTTAAATCTCAGATGCAAATAATCGCTCTACGAGCGCGAGAGCACCTTCCAAACAATAGCTATTTAGCACATATGTTCGATGAGATTTATGCCGCTTACCAAGCGCACAAACCATGGGAGGATGTCAGAGATGCGGTTTATCAGACATATCAAGTCGAGGGCACGCACGGTTATGACATCACTAGTCGAGACTTATATTGCAATGGCTGTTTCGCTTCCGGGATCAATTTTGCCGCCAGTCTGATCAGTTATTTCTATGGCGAGGGAGATTATAAGCAAACCGTTAAATTAGCGGTCCTGATGGGCTGGGATTCCGATAATCCAGCGGCAACATGGGGAGGCCTGTTAGGATTTATTTATGGCTACGAGGTTATTCAGGGGCTGTTCGAGGAAAATTTATCCATCCAATTCAATATTCATCGCACACGTGGCGGATTTCCTGATAACGGCCGTGATAACTTTAAACAAATGGCCAATATGGGAGTTGCTGTGACTGAGCGGATGATTGTTGAAGAAATGGGTGGCAAGCTAGATGATGATATCTGGTTATTTCCAATTCAAAGGTTAATTCATTAGACTGACTCTCAGCAGTCCTACATAAACTCACCATTTTTAGGAGAAACGTATGTATCAGCTACGCTTACTAAGTTTGATTGCACTGACAATAGCTATCACTGGATGTGCCAATATTTCCAAGACGCCTAATGAACAGCGAGCTTCGATACAAGCTATGCGCCAGGAAGTGTTAACAGATCTCTTTCGTGATAAACCAGATACCCGTTCGCAAATCAATTCTGCACCGGGTTATGCGGTATTTAGTAACGTCAATGTCAATCTGATCTTCGCCAGTATGGGGGGCGGTTATGGCATTGCTAAGAATATGCGTACTGGTAAAGAAACTTACATGAAAATGGGCGAGGTTGGTGTTGGCCTCGGACTAGGCGTAAAAGACTTTCGTGCTGTGATGGTGTTTCATACCGATAAAGCGTACAAAGATTTCATAGATTTTGGTTGGTCGTTTGGTGGCAACGCTGATGCTGCAGCAAAAGCATCAGATCAGGGTGTCGCAGCTGGTAAAGAGGCTGTGATTGATGATGTCACTATTTATCAAATGACTGAAAGTGGGCTAGCGCTTCAGGCGACATTGAAGGGTGTTAAGTTCTGGAAGGACGGTGATTTAAACTAGCGTCACACTTATAATTTCTCATTTAGTCAGCCAGACACGAAGTTTGGCTGGCTATTAAGTTCCTAAAAACTGCATTATTGGTCACATAACTCACTGTTTTAGTTGTAATAAGTAAGTTTTTGCTTATTATCTTGTCTATGAGTTGGCAAAAGCATCAGTTCTACCT
>CAZLIR010000294.1:0-2665 GCA_964559635.1 uncultured Enterobacterales bacterium | reverse complement strand
GGATATGGTAAAATATTTAGAGATTCCAGTTTCTTATTTTTGATGAATGGTTTTCGCATCAGGGCCAAGCAAAAAGTCATTCATGTAGCATGGTTATTGGTACTTAGTGGAGCGTTCGCATACGTACAAGCAATCATTCTCAATGATCAGCAGGATGATTTTATATTCCGGCTGTTGATGACCTACGTTGCCTGGTTTCTGGTTGCCGTCATGGTAATACGCTCGCTGAGACGAGAGCGCAACAGCATCGGTAAAACTGCAACATCTATCAGTCTACTTTTCTCACTGTTTGCCCTAACTCTCGGTGCTGTATTGCTAAATCAAAAGGTCATTGTCCAGTTCGAGTATATCGTTTTTAGCTACAATGTTTTCTACATCACATTGTTCGGTAGTATCTCAAGTTTGATGTCGTCCGATGAAATTGCACGACATCAAACGGATGCTGAAACGGATCCCCTAACGGGTCTGAAAAATCGTCGTTATTTCCTGGAGCGTGGGGAGAAATTACTTCAAAGTGGCCGTCGAGCAGACTTTCCGATGTCCATAATCCTGTGTGATATTGACCGCTTTAAGCGCATAAATGACACCTACGGTCATTCCACGGGTGATAAGGCAATTAAAAAGACCACAAGAATTCTAGCAGACAATGTCCGTGACGATGATTTACTGGCACGCTTTGGAGGCGAAGAATTTATTGCATTACTGCCACAGACTGACTTACAAGCGGCAATGGAAGTCGCCGAGCGCATGCGCAGCCGCATCGAAGACAGCCAAATTAAGGTACCTAATTCGAGCTTTAACCTGACGACAAGTTTTGGTGTTGTAGAGATGATCGGACTCGATTTGGAGGCTAACATTGTACGCGCAGACAAGGCACTATATGCGGCAAAGTCGCATGGTCGCAACCGGGTGGAAATAGCCAGAGACTAGTCTAACGACTTTCTAAGCCCAATCCTTTCATGTCCTTTGGGAAAATTCGGAAAGCGACAGAATTCTTGATAGCCTAATTCAAGATAGAATTGCTCGGCCTGCCAACTCTGGGTCCATAACCACAAGCCCGATAAGTGATGCTCGACAGCGTAGGTTTCGGCCTGCTGCATCAAGGCTTGGCCATAGCCATTGCCCCGCATTTTCTCATCGACCCAAAGTTCATCAATATACATCCAATCCCACAAGGTCTTGGCGGTAAGGACTCCAGCAAGTTCATAGCTCGCCGTGGTCAGTCGCCAAATCAGCGGATTTAATTCATAAGGCGGTGCATCATGCCTCTGCGAGTGCTGTTCGAATCCAGCGATAACGGTTTTCTGCTCAGATTCTGACAACGGCTGTTGTGAAAATAGTATTTCGACACTCATAGCGACATTACCTACATGTTTTGTTGCCCAATTCATAACAACTGGGTTTGCGGGGACAAATGTTACCACGCGAGCAGATCAGACGTGCATCACTCTGAAGGCCATCTTCAATCCAACTGATATTCAATATGCGAGCGACACTTTCAATATCCTGTCGCAGATTATCTGGGATCATCGCTGTGCCCCCATTTTCTATGCAATGATCGCGGATTTCACAGGATAATGCATGCGCATCCTTGCCCTGCGCTTCAATAGCGGGGTTAAGGTCCACTCCGGCACATAAGACATGATTTTCACCCGACAAATCACGTGTATTGGTCGATTCGCAGACATAAATTCGTGGTTGCCCCTGAACATTCAGAATTGATAGTTGTGCCTCACTACCTTCCTTGGGGTGATTGATGTTTCTGAACACCGCCCAGTGCTGACAAGGATCTTCAACAATGCGCATATTACCCCAGGGTAATGGAATACCGTTGCCGCGATATACAGCTTTCAATTTACCCGGTGCGTAGGCATCAAAAAAGTGCCAATGGGGGTAGGGCGAAACCGCGGTCATGCGCCGCATAGCGACGGCAGGTGATACCTCAATTGAGCGCCCAGAATCGACATTGTAGCCTGTGCGATCAAGTAACTGTCGGAACGGTACTTTGGGGCATAACAGTGCTCCGGCGAAAAAACTACACTCGAAATCACGCCAGGCATACAGAATGTCCTCGATATTGATGTCACTGGTACCACTTGGATTATCGCTAGTTGCAGTTCTACCAGAGCCGGCGACCATCATACTTTTGATGCCATCGCGATTATGCAGAACACAATGGCCTATATGGACAGCGAGATCATACTTCAAACGCGGCGTATTGCTCTTTAACAGAGCATTCAGATAAATCGTATCTTTGCCTGAGAAAAACGAGCTGACGATCGCATCATTGGATAAATCCAGATCCTTGGCTGCAGCGGCAGGTAACTTTGTGAACCACCGAGTCTTGATGCCGAATGATTGCAAGATATCCAATAATTCTGTGACTGTGAGTGGCATGCGCTTCTGTCCGACTTCTTCCGCTGCGCGCTCAAGATCTGGGAAATGATTCTGATGATGCTCCTGATGCGCACGGATCAATAAATGCGCAAACTGCCGACCTGTGGTGCCGGTTTGGGATAATAATTCGGGTATTGCAATCTGCAGTATCTCGTTGGCGAACAAGAAACTTGGCTCAAGTGGCATGCCATGAATACCGCCGCGCGAACCTTTCTCGGGAATAATATCGTCACCGAGGTTGGCATCACCCTCAGCCCCATCAAGGAAA
>CAZLIR010000293.1:0-2696 GCA_964559635.1 uncultured Enterobacterales bacterium | reverse complement strand
TGTTCGCTCAGTAAATCATCTGCGATCCACTGCCATATTTTCCTTCGCCTTGGCATAGGACAGTTCGTGGAGCTGACACCAAGTAAACTGACACCACGGAGTATCAGCGGAAATACCGTTGCTGACAACTTCGGACTGGCTGCCATACCGATACAGGCGACATTACCCCACAAGTTGATATGGGTGTAACACTGCGATAACAGATCGCCACCGACGTTATCGATCATACCCCCGTAGCGCGCCTTTTCCAGCGGCGCACTCCCTAAATCCAACTCATCGATGCTACAAACAGAGGTTGCTCCGAGTTGCTTCAGGTATTCAGACTGGTCAAGTTTGCCTGTCACAGCGATGGATTCATAACCAAGCTCTGATAACATGGTTAGTGCGAAACTACCAACACCACCTGACGCTCCTGAGACTATTATTGGACCCATTTCAGGCGTTTGACCATTCTCGATCATTCGATCCAATGCCAGTGCAGCGGTAAAGCCTGCCGTGCCATAAATCATGGCTGTTTTGGGGGTAAGCTTGTCCGGCATGTTAATTATCCAATCTTCGGGCACTGCAACCATCTCAGAAAAACCACCATCCTGAGTCTCACCTAAGCCACAGCCATTAACAAGCACTGTCTGTCCAACAGAAACCTTCTCTGAGCGACTCTCAACAACTTCTCCGGCACAGTCAATACCGGCATTGATAGGATAATGTTTATATATCGGCGCTGTACCGGTGACACCGAGAGCGTCTTTATAGTTAATGCCTGAGTAGGCTATTTTAATCAGAACTTGCCGTTCCTGAAGCACGTAATCCTCTTGTTCCTCAATGCGGTGTTGGATACCATTGACGTCCTTGTATACTCTGCAACTGGTGAATGACATATGTGATGGGTCCTATGTTATGAAATCTAACTATATCACACCGGATGGTGAAAAAATTCTTCGCAATGAGCTCAGACATCTGTGGCGGGTGGTTCGCCCAGAGTGGACGCAACGAGTCTCTGATGCAGCTAAAGAAGGCGATCGCTCAGAGAATGCCGAGTACATTTATTCCAAGAAAAAGCTACGTGAAATTGACCGTAGAGTTCGCTACTTAACCAAGCGACTCGAAGCCATTGAAGTCGTGACCAGAGTGCCACAAGATCAGAGTAAAGTTTACTTTGGCGCATGGGTAGACCTTGATATTGATGGCGATGAGATTAGCTACCGTCTGGTGGGATCTGATGAATTCGATCAACATCAGTCCTACATTAGCATCGACTCACCACTTGCCAGAAACCTTATTGGAAAATCTGCAGGTGAAGAAATAGAGCTCAACATCGCAGACGAGATCAAAACCTATACCATTCGTGCGGTATACTACTCTGTCTAGAAACCATGGAGTTTATATGAGTCTTTTTGATGCGGACAATTTAGCTACTTTTCGACAAGATCTGGAAGTAACGTATGATTGTTTTGATAAAACTTTCAGCTTTAAAACCGCCTGGGGTATTTTTTCACCGAAGCAAATTGATGACGGGACAAAGCAGCTTCTTAAATATATAACTGTGGCTCAAGATGAGCATATTTTTGATCTGGGCTGTGGTTATGGTCCACTTGGTATCTGCCTTGGTTCCCAAGCACCCAATGGCTCGGTACTGATGGTCGACCGGGACTTTCTGGCAGTTGATTACTGCCGCAAAAATATTCAGTTAAATAATCTGGCGAATGCTGAGTGCCAATTAAGTAATGGCTTCCAGCATATTGCTGCTGATCGTAAATTCACATTGGTTGTTTCTAACCTCCCCGCAAAGGTTGGCAATGAGATGATGAGCTTATTTCTGAACGATGCATACCAGCATCTTCAACCGGGAGGTCGGCTGGTTGTAGTACATATCCTGGGGCTTAAGAACTTCATAAAACGTGGTTTTAAGGAAGTATTTGGCAACTATCACAAGCTCAAACAAAGCAAGAATTATATTGTTGCTGAAACTGTACGCTTCGAGTAATTGTGACAAGTATATGACTTTAAAAGTTGTCCACAATTCCTGTGGATAACTTTGGGGATAGCCTGACAAAAAAGAACCTAATACCCACAAGTATAAGGCCTTAGGTTAAATTGTTCATTTTTTGAACAGTTAAATTATTTCTTTAAATATCAATAACTTACGGCTCAGCTGTTAGTCATAACTGGTTCTACTGCCCATTTGCTTGCGATTTTATTGATTTCATTCAACTACTCGGTTTGCTTGTGGATTATTTTTGCATGTCAAGAATTTTTTTTATAATTTTTAAATTTTTTTTCAAGACCATATTTTTTCAACATTCTTGGTGATAGTAATCACTAACATGAAAAAACCTGCTCAATTTCGAGCACAAAATCAGCTTAATCAAGACATCAGAATAACGACCTGATTTCGACGGAATATTAACATTAACTAATGAATTATTGGCCCAAGTTGGTGCTTTTAGAATTGCCTTTATCTGACTAGTCGTTTCCTAGCGACCTGCGATATTAAGTATATTAATTGGGTCCACAGGATCTGGTGAGTCATCAGCCGATGTTGGCTTGGAACGCTGGGTGTTGTGGTCTGAAAAGTGAATGAAGTCATACAGATTACGATCACCGAGGTGCGATGGGGCAACATTATTTATGGCGGCATATATGTTTTCTATTCGACCTGGGAAACGAGATTTCCAATCGCGTAACATCTTCTTAAT
>CAZLIR010000292.1:0-2708 GCA_964559635.1 uncultured Enterobacterales bacterium | reverse complement strand
GTTTCACATCAATGAGATGCTGGTATATCAGGTCGGTATAGATTGGCTTGCCATAAGGTGCCAAACCCATCAGTTTGTATTCACCGGAATTCACTCTGAATCCACAATAGTAGGTGAATGACGAATACAACAAGCCCAGTGAATGGGGAAAATCAACTTCGCAAAGTGGCTTGAGTTTTTGCCCGGTACCGTGCCAGACCGATGATGTAGCCCACTCGCCAACACCATCGAGACATAAAACGACCGCATCATCAAAGGGTGAGGGATAGAATGCCGATGCCGCATGCGCCTGATGATGTTGAGAGAACAATAATTTTGGCAACTGAATCGATTTTTTGTCGTCGGTACTGCCCGGCGTCATCTGTTCCACTATGGCTTTGAACTCATTGCGCAACACGGTTTTCATGTACAGCTTTTCTTTAAGCCAGATAGGCATTGCACGTAAAAATGAGGCAAATCCACGCGGTGCGGAAGCCAGATAGGTCTCCAGTAAACGCTCAAATTTGAGCATCGGTTTGTCATAAAATATCACAGCATCCAGATCCGCTAACTTCAGATCGGCTTGCTCTAAACAATAAATAATGGAGTGCATGGGGAAACGTGGATCGTGCTTCAAGCGGCTAAAGCGCTCTTCCTGAACGGCCGCTATAATATGGCCATCGACGGTCAGTGTCGCTGCGCTGTCATGATAATAGGCTGATATACCGAGTACTTTGGTCATAGATGTAATACTAACGATTATGGATATCAGATCCAATCAATAGCGGCATGGAATAGACAAATACTGCATCCTGAGACAATTCACGCTATATTACTGCCCTCTGAGGGAGCATTAATCTCACACGGGATTATTTCGTACTAATTGATACTGATATAGATAAGAACCTGCTGTATGTCTAACACTAAGAAAACCACATTTACATTTATTGCACTCGTCATCATCCCATTACTATTTTTTATAATCATTGAGATAGGATTGCGTGTCGTTGGTGTGGGAACACATTATTCCTACTTTAACGAGATTGAGATTAATGGTGAGGACTACTATCAGGACAATAAGTCGTTTGCCAATCAGTTTTACCCTGCTTCACTGGGTATCGCACCACTGAATAATACCCTCAAGGCTGAGACGGATAATAATCTGATCCGTGTCTACATCTTGGGTGGCTCTGCCGCACAGGGCTTTCCTCATGTAAACCATGGCTTGGATCGACACCTGGACGCTCACTTGCGGGCCGCACTCCCGGGCAAGAAAGTAGAAGTCATCAACACAGCGATGACCTCGGTGAATTCACATGTGGTCTATGAAGTAGCCAGAACACTCCCTGATGACTCGGCCGACTATGCCATTATCTTGATGGGTAACAATGAGGTGGTCGGTCCCTATGGTCCGAGTACCTTTAATCAGAATTTTTTATCGAGCCTGACGATGATCAGAACACTACAGGCTCTGAAACGAACACGTACCTGGCAAGCACTGTCATCACTCATACAGGAAGCTAAACCGGCCGCTGATAAAGAAGACATTGTTTGGGAAGGCATGCAAATGTTTACTGACTTCAGTGTTCCCCATGACGATCCGCGTCTGCAGGATGTCTATAGCCACTATGAAAACAACCTCACCGATATCATCGACATACTGCAAGATAAGGGAATGCATGTCATTGTATCTTCCGTACCAGTCAATTTACGGCACTCAGCACCCTTCGCTTCGGCGCATAAAAGTGGTCTGACCGAGGCTGAGCTAGCGCAGTGGAACACCCTTAACGAGTCGGCACAGGCGCTATTCGAGCAAGAGAACTGGTCTGCAGCTGTGACCGCCTATCGCGAGCTATTAGCCATTGATAATGAGTATGCTGATACACATTTTCATCTGGCGACAGCGCTAGAAAAAATGCGCCAATTTGATGCCGCCAAAACACATTATGAGCAAGCACTTGATTTGGACACGCAACGGTTTCGAACCAACACGGTCATTAACGGCATCATCAACGATGTGGTCGCGAGTGAATCAGGTGATGACTTAACCTTTGTTGATAATGTTGCAACCTTTGCCGAGGCCAGTGCTCCCTACTCACCCGGTTGGAACCTGTTACACGAGCATGTACATTTTGATTTCCCCGGCAATGATATTCTGGCTCGCGAGTTCACCTCAGCCATCATGGCTCAGGAAAAACCCTCTGCGAATTACAGAAAGCTATCCAGTGTCAAAGCTGCAGAGTGGATTGGGTTTCCGAACCATGAGACTTCTCAGGTCATGACTCGCCTGTTGGGCATGGTGCAAAATGCGCCGTTTACGAATCAAAGTAACTTTGCTGAGTTAGAGGCTTTCACGGAGCAGCGTAAGGCTGAAATTGCATCGCAGGTTGGCAGCCCGGGTGATGTCATCAAGCGCAGACAGCCACTGGTTGATTCCGGTAATGCCGATTGGAAAATTCACTTTGAATTAGCTGAACTCAATAAATTCCTCAGAGATCAAGAGAAAATCAAGTTTCACCTGGATGAGCTATTTAAACTCTACCCTCATAACCATGAGAGCCATATGAAGAAGGCTGAAGCACTTTCTCGTGCAGGCAGCTACCGTGATGCCATCTACTACTTGAATCAGTCTTTAAATTACACCCGTGGTGATGAGACCAAAGTCACGCAAGCCATTGGCTGGCTCGGTCTGAGCTTTATGCGCATTAACGAGTATGACAAGGGCGCTG
>CAZLIR010000291.1:0-2726 GCA_964559635.1 uncultured Enterobacterales bacterium | reverse complement strand
TCACGCTGAAGGCTAAAAGCTCTGTAATATCCATTAATTAATCCTTACAATCACGGCAAGCACCGGGTCGATATTTCATCCATATTCTAGTAGATAAACATGACGATTGCATTTAATCTGGAGCAGGTTTTACAAAGAATTGCCAAATCGGTCAACATTTACCGAACTGACAACGCAGATGTACAACTCATTGCAGTATCCAAAACGCGTCCGCCTGATGCGATCAGGGAAGCTTGGGCGCAGGGGCAGCGGATGTTTGGTGAAAATTATGTCCAGGAAGCCGTTGAGAAGATAAATGCACTGCACGATCTGGATATCGAATGGCACTTTATCGGTCCCATTCAATCCAATAAAACAGCTCTGATTGCGCAGAATTTTGACTGGTGTCAGAGCGTTGATCGCAGCAAAATCGCTCGACGTCTTTCGGCACAGAGACCAGATGATAAGCCGCCGCTGAATGTTTGTGTACAGCTAAACATATCTGCCGAGGAAACCAAGTCCGGCACTGATGAAACCGCTCTGTGGTCTTTGGCCGATGAAATTGCCACACTCGAGCACTTAACGCTGCGTGGACTCATGGCCATTCCTGAACGACAGACGGATTTTGAGCAACAGCGACAAACATTTAATCGTATGCATGCACTATTTGAACAAATGCAACACAGATACAACAGCGTCGATACATTATCCATGGGTATGAGTAATGATCTTGAGGCTGCCGTGGCTGCAGGGAGTACAATGGTTAGAATCGGTACCGATATTTTTGGCGCGAGGACATAGAGTGAACAAGGTGATTGGTTTTATTGGAGCAGGTAATATCAATAGCGCTCTGATTGGTGGTCTGATGGCATCTGGTGTCGGTGCTGACTCGATTATTGTCTCGAACCCTTCTGCAGACAAGTTAACTCAACTGTCAGAGCAGTATGGCGTCAAAACAACCACAAATAATACTGACGTTGCAGCGCAATCAGACGTAATTATACTGGGGGTGAAACCATATAATATTGCCCCTGTGTGTCTGGAAATCGCGCCCGTGTGTCAGAATGCACTTATTGTGTCTGTCGCCGCTGGCATTCCGATTGCCGATATTGCCGCCCATTTCCCAGTTCAGCAAGCCATTGTAAGAGTCATGCCCAACACACCGAGTCTGGTTGGTAAAGGCGCATCAGGAATATGCTCGAATGAATATGTCAGTGATGAGCAGGCCAACACGGTACAGGCTATTTTTGCCACCACCGGCACGACCGAACTCATAGCACAGGAATCATTAATGGATCTGGTCACCGCCCTATCAGGATCAGGTCCCGCTTACTTTTTCTATATTGCTGAAGCAATGCTCAAAGAGGCAACCTCTCAGGGGATGTCAGAAGCACAAGCGCAACGATTAATTTATCAAACCATGGCCGGTGCCGCCGAATTATTACAGCAGAGTGACTTGGCGCCTGAGGCTTTGCGTAACAAAGTCACCTCGCCTGGTGGCACTACTGCAGCGGCTCTCGAGGTACTGCAGCAACAGGATGTATCAACGGCCATGCAACAGGCACTTAAGGCGGCGGTTATACGCGGTCAAGAGTTGGCTAAATGACATGCTTGCAATTAATAAAACGAATGCCCATAGTTATTACAGTCCTGTAAGTTTGGAATGAACAATGCAATCACCGATACAGTTTTTACTTTTTACACTCTTTGATCTGTATACCATGGTCGTTCTGCTGCGCTTCATGTTGCAGTTATTCCGAGCTGACTTTTATAATCCGCTGTCACAATTTGTGGTCAAGGTCACCAATCCAATTCTGGTCCCTCTACGGAAAATTATTCCGGGCGTGGCTGGATTAGACATTGCCTCTCTGATCTTTGCCTATTTAATTATCCTGACCAAATTTTTCCTTTATGCCGGGATCAGTGGCTCCTTCTACAGCCCCGGTATGCTCATTATCGTCGGCTTGGCCGATATGTTAAATCAGGTCATTAATCTGCTCTTCTGGTTAGTGCTCATTCGAGTAATCATGAGTTGGGTCAACCCGGGTGCGAGCAATCCGATGATGATGGTGATATATCAGGTAACTGAACCCGTCATGGCGCCTGTCCGACGGCTAATTCCCCCCATGGGCGGTCTCGATTTATCGCCAATTGTTCTGATTATTGGGCTACAGTTCTTAATTATGGCGCTCAATGCCTGGATTTTCTCGCCGCTGATCCGCATGCTTTAGCGTAATATCAATCGATTCATACCTCTAAATTAGTGTGCTTTGCGTCACAAAACAGGCCTTTTAGGGACCATTTATCAGCAAAATATCGCCATTTGTCTCAAGTTAAGCCATTTGTACAACCATCTTTAGGTATAATCAGCAAACTACTGATATCTAGTGATTTATATGTACGAGCGGCCAACCGAATTACATACGCTTACAGGACATATCCATAACTTCGAACGATGGAAAAAGGACCTTGCTCGCTCGTTAAAAAGTTTCCGTTTGTGGCTGCGGCGCAATAATCTGTTCAGCGAACCGGTTGATAAGCGCCTGCATGATCTTCTTTCGGTACTCAAAAATGATTACGTGACCATCGCCTTTGCCGGTGAATTTTCCCGCGGCAAAACTGAGCTTATCAACGCCATGTTTTTCGCCCGTTATGGCAAACGTATACTGCCCTCACAAGCAGGTCGTACCACCATGTGTCCGACCGAGCTGTTTTATGATCTCGATGAAAATGATACATACATCAAG
>CAZLIR010000290.1:0-2731 GCA_964559635.1 uncultured Enterobacterales bacterium | reverse complement strand
TTTAAGCGCTAATGCTGATGACACATATAGAATCAATCATGACAACCAACAGGCGTTTCTGAGAGAAAATCAGTCTAAGTTTCAAAATCGTGAATTCCTGCTCCAGCCATTTATGGATGCAATCACCGTTGAAGGTGAATATTCACTCTTTTATTTTAATGGCGAACTCAGTCACTGCATTCTAAAAACACCCAAAGATAATGACTTTAGGGTACAAGAGGAGCATGGCGGTCGATTGAAACTCATCGAGGAACCTGAGAGTGAGTTGTTGTCATGTGGTGAACTTTGTTTGAATGCTATCCCAGAAACGCTACTCTATGCCAGATTGGATTTTGTTCGTTCTGAGGGTTCATTTGTTCTCATGGAGGCGGAATTAATCGAGCCCTCATTGTATTTTAACCTTGACCCAGAATCACCTGAGCGATTCGCAAGAGCCTTTGCCAACTTCGATAAACAGCAAAATCAATAAATGAACTTTGGTTTTAGATTGCCCTAGAGATACAATCTGATTATGAAACGTGTCTTAATCATCAAAACCTCATCACTCGGCGATGTTATTCATACACTTCCAGCACTGACGGACGCTGCTAACAACGATTCGGAAATCCAGTTTGACTGGGTTGTAGAGGAGTCTTTTGCAGAGATAGCCAGTTGGCATCCGGCAGTAAATAATGTCATCCCAGTCAGAATTCGTGCGTGGCGCAAGTCACCCCTTAAGACATTACGCTCTGATGAATGGAAACTTTTCAGACAGAAGCTGAGAACAGTTAATTATGACACTGTGATTGATGCGCAGGGGCTTCTGAAGAGCGCCCTTCTTTTGCCCCTGACAAACGGTCCCAGATATGGTTTAGACAAGCACTCTGCACGCGAGGGATTAGCGAGCTTGTTCTATGACCACAAGTTCAATATTGACAAAGATAACCATGCAGTGGAGCGGACAAGGATGCTATTTGCGCGTTCTCTCGGCTATTCAATCCCTGATTCGCTGGGTGATTACGGGATCAAGTCACAGTTTAACCAATCCGACAGAGAGCCATATATTGTGCTACTTCATGGCACTACTTGGGATAGCAAACATTATCCTGAGCATTATTGGCGTGATCTCATAACAAGGGCTAGTAGTGAGTCCTTCAAAATCAAATTGTTATGGGGTAACGATAGCGAGCGTAACCGGGCTGAAAAATTAGCCAAGCAATCGCCTAAGTGTGAGGTTATGTCAAAGCTGTCTTTATCTGAAATTGCCAGTCTTCTGGCCTCAGCACATGGTGCCATAGCAGTAGATACCGGATTGGGGCACTTAGCAGCATCCGTAGATTGTCCAACCGTATCGCTCTACATGTCGACAAATCCTGGCTGGTCTGGCGCTTACGGAGTAGCCCAGAAACATATGGCAGCAAACTACCCATGCGCGCCATGCATGAAGCGTGTTTGCCCTCTCCCAGCAAGTGAAGATAATCACCATCCTCCCTGTGCCACAACAATACCACCGGATGTCGTCTGGAATTCTGTTTGTGAATTAACACAATCGCTTTAAGTTTATATTCGTTACTGATAAAATCTCACCTCACCTCTGATGAAGAAGATTAAGAATGAGTGACACGAACGATAAACCCTCATTAAGTTACAAGGATGCCGGCGTTGACATCGAAGCTGGTAATGAGCTTGTCGACAGGATTAAAGACACTGCTCGAGCCACTCGCAGACCTGAGGTCCTGGCAGGATTAGGTGGTTTTGGTGGTCTATTTTCGCTTCCGAGTGGTTATAAAGAGCCGGTCTTAGTCAGTGGGACCGATGGTGTAGGCACAAAGTTACGACTAGCCATTGATTTGAATATACACGACACGATTGGTATCGATTTAGTCGCTATGTGTGTCAATGACCTGATCGTTTGTGGTGCTGAGCCACTTTTCTTCTTGGACTACTACGCGACAGAATCACTTGATGTTGAAGTAGCCAGCGCTGTCATCTCTGGTATTGGTCGGGCATGTAAAGAGTCAGGCGCCGCACTGATTGGTGGTGAAACGGCAGAAATGCCGGGCATGTATGCCAAGGGCGATTACGACTTAGCTGGTTTCTGTGTCGGTATAGTTGAAAAGTCAGAGATCATTGATGGCAGTTCTGTGAGAAATGGCGACATGCTAATTGCGATCGGATCATCAGGACCTCACTCGAATGGCTACTCTCTGATCAGAAAAGTACTCGAAGTGAGCGGAGCTGATGTCAAAGACGACTTTTATGGCCGTCCGTTAGGTGAGGTTTTGTTAGAACCCACGAAATTATATGTTAAATCGATATTAGCACTGCTAAGAGAAGAATCTGTTCACTCAATCGCACATATCACCGGAGGGGGGTTATTAGAGAATATCCCGCGTGTATTGCCAGGTGCCAGTAAGGCTGTCATCGACACGCAATCCTGGGATTGGCCTGCAATTTTCCACTGGCTCATGGAGCATGGTAATATCGATGAAACTGAAATGTATCGCACCTTCAACTGTGGCGTAGGTATGGTCGTTGCTGTTCCTGAGGATCAAGTCGAAGATTCTCTAAGTTTGCTGCGAAATTCGGGGGAGCAAGCCTGGGTTATCGGACACCTGGCCCATAAAGATGACGGCGAAGACGCCGTACAGTTTATTTAACTCTGGCGACTTGAGCGTGGCGAAAAGTCTGCAACTTGTTGTTCTTATATCCGGTAGTGGCTCGAATCTACAATCGATTATTGATGCCATTG
>CAZLIR010000289.1:0-2734 GCA_964559635.1 uncultured Enterobacterales bacterium | reverse complement strand
CATTAAGCCGCCGGCCTGATCTTCTGGGTACGATAGCGCTTGCTTTACACGGAGCTGATCTTGCGCATCCATGGAGCGCAATACGCGGTCTGATAACTGATCAGGTAAATCACCCAAAATATCGGCTAAATCGTCCGTATCGAGTCCGGACAAGGCATCAGCGAGTTGCTCAGGCTCCATCTCCTGAGCGAACTGATTGGCAATTTCATCACTTAAGGCGTCGAGTATTTCACCACGTCCCTCGACTTCGATGAGGTTCCATAGCATCGCACGTGCTTTAGGTGGTGATGACTCGATGAGATCGGCCATATCATCAGCAGAAAGTTGCTGCTGTAAGCGCTTCACACGGGCAAACACACCTGTATCAAGTGCATCATTGACCGCCTGCAGTCGTCTTTGTATGGCTTCCGGATCTGCGATTTTCATGGTGATTTATTATCCAGTCAGAGATGAAAACATCTTGGACTATTCGATGGTGCTATAGAGTATCACAGCACCGCCCCCAAATCTGTGGAATATTTTTATTCTCTCACTACCGCTAGTTTAGTCTTTATTCGTCCGATCTAAAACCATTTGTGATCAAATTATGAAGCGATTCAATAGCTTGTGCGGCATCTGGACCTGTCGCTGAAAGGACTAATTCAGTGCCACATTGGGCCTGAAGTAGTAATAATTGCATCATATCTGAGCCATCGGTACTGGCATGGGGACTGGTAATGGTGATCTCAGCTTGAAATGACTCGGATGTGTCTGCGATCAAGGCTGCAGTGCGCACGTGAATACCGTGTTTGTTGACCAGTGTGACGGTCTTAGTCACTGTGGATGGCATCGGTTCAGCCATTGTACTAGCCACGCTTATCCAATTCTCTATGGCGGACCGTCACCTTAGCATGCTCTGTGCGAAAATGCTCGGCCAGTGATTCAGCCATGTATACTGAGCGATGTTGTCCACCGGTACAACCAATGGCGACTGTCAGATAACTGCGATTATCCGTTTCAAATCGAGGTAACCAGGTATGAAGAAACACTTTAATCTGCCAGAAAAATTCCTGCACCCGACCATTGTCAGCGAGATATTCCTGTACCGGTTTATCCTTACCACTCATAGCTCTCAATGACTCGTCCCAGTAGGGATTTGGTAAACAACGCGCATCAAAGACAAAGTCGGCATCCGAGGGGATACCATGCTTAAAACCAAACGAGATGAACATTAAATCAAGTGAAGATTCCTGATTATTTACCCGAGAGCTGATCATATCTCGCAACTGATGAACGTTCAGTATTGAGCTATCAATGTTCAGATCTGCCGCTAAACGAATTCTCTCTAGCAGCGCGGTTTCTTTTGATATGGCTTCTCGGAGTGATAAGCCACTTTGCGTAAGCGGATGTCGTCTGCGGGTTTCACTAAAGCGCTTCAGCAAGGTCGCATCGTCGGCATCTAGGAAGATAACCTCAGTGTCATAACTGCTTTGCTTGAGCTGCTGATAGACACTATCAAAATCAGCCAGATCATCGGGTACAGCCCGGGCATCAATGCTGACCGCCAATTGGTCATGATGCTGTGATAACTTATCAACCAAATCGACCATCATACTCAGCGGCAGATTATCGATACAATAAAACTCCTGATCTTCTAATGCATGAAGAGCAATTGTTTTTCCAGAGCCGGAGCGGCCACTAAGTATGACTAGTTTCTTTGACATAAGGCGCTAGGTTAAATTCCGATGATTGTAAAATATCACATAGTTCTGAATCAGAAGTGGCAGATTTAATTCTCTGCAACCAATTCCCCTCGCGACAGAATGCCGCTATCTCGCTCAGTAGGGGTAAATGGGTTTGGCATTCCTGCTCAGGAATGATGAAGGCGAATACAACCGATATAGGTTGCTCTTTGGTGCTACACATAACGGGTTCATCGAGTAGAACAATAGCCCCGCATGGCTCATCAATTGCCAATTTACAGTGCGGAATTGCCACCTCATCACCAATGCAGGTAGAGCCCATTCTTTCTCGATTTGTTAGACTATCGAGAATATCTTCAAAGGATAAATCCTCTGATACCGTAGAGAGAACCTCGGCGAGTCGTTCAAATAACTTTTTTTTGTTACTGATACCGACCCAACGAAATATCCGCATCTCATCGGTTGTTGAAGAATCTGTCATAGATTAATTAGTGCCGTTGTCTTTTCTCTTTATGCTTAATCACTTGACGGTCCAGCTTGTCAACCAGGCTATCAATAGATGCATACATATCGGTTTCTTCTGAAGTTGCAAAAATTTCACCACCGTTGACGTTCATATTCGCTTCTGCGGTTTGTCTGTGTTTCTCTACTGTCAGAACAACATGGACATTATTGATTTCATCGAAATGGCGTTCAAGACGCTGAAATTTCTCAGAAACATATCCACGAAGTGAGTCAGTAATATCGACATGGTGGCCAGTTAAATTAATTTGCATAACAGTTTCCTTATAATTTTTAAGTAGTGCTTAAAGCAGGCTTTTTCTTTCATTCGAAGGCGGAATAGCCAATGCTTCTCGGTATTTGGCGACAGTTCGACGTGCCACTTTGATACCTTGTTCTGATAATATGGTGGCTAATTTGCTGTCACTCAATGGTTTGGCAGATTCTTCGGCAGCAATTAGCTTTTTAATGAGCGCTTTGATGGAGGTTGATGAACATTCGCCGCCAGTAGCTGTCGCACCATGACTGGAGCAGAAGTATTTTAGTTCATA
>CAZLIR010000288.1:0-2760 GCA_964559635.1 uncultured Enterobacterales bacterium | reverse complement strand
ACGTCGTTGACCATCGCCGCGCCAGCTTTGATTGCCTCGGTCATCACGATGGCTTTACTGGTATCAATCGAGACATCTGTGATGTCACTCAACCATTCGATGATCGGAATTACCCGGTCAAGTTCCTCTTGTTCAGACACCGGAGCCGCCCCCGGACGGGTGGATTCCCCACCGACATCAATAATGCTGGCGCCCTCACTGAGCATTCGCTCAGCTTGCTTTTTTGCCAGATCATGATCGATAAATAGCCCACCATCGGAGAATGAGTCCGTGGTAACGTTTAATATCCCCATCACCTGTGGATGCGTTAAATCTAAACATTGGTGTTTGAGCTGCAGTTGCGTCATGAGCTATCGCAAGTGTCAATTTGAAAGAGCGGAGTATAACTCAGTCACGGTATAAAACGAAAAATGGCGACCACTTGATCGCCATTTTCTGAGCTTTTAGTCAAAGTTATGTTTCTTGTGCTGGATCACCAATATCAGGTTTAGGTCGGCTATCTTCAGCCTTATCTTCCTTCTCGCCAGTAGTGCCAGTCGGTGTATTGCTGTTACTGTTACTATCATCCCAGCCATCGGGTTTGCGCACTTCAGTTCGATTCATTAAGTCATCAATCTGCTTGGCATCAATTGTCTCATACTTCATTAACGCATCAGACATGGCATGCAGGATATCGATATTATCCTCCAGTAATTTCTGTGCTTTAGAGTAGGTAGCATCAATAATACTGCGCACTTCCTCGTCGATCGCTGTCGCGGTATCGTCAGAAATGTTCTTGTGCTGAGTCACAGAGCGGCCAAGGAATACCTCACCCTCATCTTCGGCATATGTGAGTGGTCCCATACGATCGGACAGCCCCCACTGAGTAACCATATTATGAGCGATCTCAGTGGCGCGTTGAATATCATTTGAAGCACCGGTGGTAACACCCCCTTTACCGTGAATCATTTCCTCAGCTATTCGACCACCAAACAAGGAGCATAATTGCGCTTCCAGATAGTCTTTTGAGTAGCTGAATCGGTCCTGCTCTGGCAAGAACATGGTCACACCCAGCGCTCTGCCTCGAGGGATAATCGTGACCTTATAAACGGGATCACACTCTGGGATCAGACGACCAACAATGGCGTGTCCTGCTTCATGATAGGCAGTGTTGCGTTTCTCGTCTTCCGACATCACCATGGAGCGACGCTCGGTACCCATCATGATCTTGTCTTTTGCCTTCTCGAATTCTTCCATATGAACCAGACGACGATTGCCTCGTGCGGCAAACAGGGCTGCTTCATTCACGAGGTTGGCCAGATCTGCACCCGAGAATCCCGGGGTACCACGAGCCAATACCGCAGCTTCGACATCATCTCCGAGAGGTACTTTGCGCATGTGAACTTTCAGAATTTGCTCGCGGCCTTTAATATCGGGCAGACCCACTGTAACCTGTCGGTCAAAACGTCCCGGACGCAACAATGCTGGGTCCAGCACATCAGGACGGTTGGTCGCGGCAATAACAATCACGCCCTCACCACCTTCAAAGCCATCCATCTCGACCAGTAATTGGTTCAATGTTTGCTCACGCTCATCATGTCCACCACCGAGACCAGCGCCACGATGACGACCGACGGCATCAATCTCATCGATGAATATAATGCAGGGGCTGCTTTTCTTTGCTTGCTCGAACATATCGCGCACACGAGACGCGCCCACGCCAACAAACATTTCCACAAAATCAGAGCCCGAAATAGTGAAGAATGGCACTTTGGCCTCGCCAGCGATCGCACGGGCGATTAATGTCTTACCGGTTCCCGGAGGACCTACCATCAATACACCGCGGGGAATTTTACCGCCCAGCCGTTGGAATTTGCCTGGATCGCGCAGGAATTCAACCAGTTCACCGACTTCTTCTTTGGCTTCTTCACAGCCAGCTACATCAGCGAATGTGGTGGTAATTTGGTCTTCGTTCAGTAGTCGCGCTTTGCTCTTACCAAAGGACATTGCACCTCGGCCACCGCCACCCTGCATCTGCCGCATGAAGAATATCCATACCCCGATCAATAGCAACATCGGGAACCATGAGATAAAGATTTGCGCGAGCAGACTAGGCTCTTCGACTTCGGTACCTTTCACACTGACATTACTATCGAGCAATGTTTTTTCCAGCGTATCACCGCCGAGTGGTATCACTGAGCGGAAGCGATCGCCAGTGACAGTAGTACCGGTAACCTCACGCTTATTGGGATTAATCTCCACTTCGCGAACCTTGCCGCGCTTGATGTCGTCAATCAGTGTTGAGTACTCGATTGAGCGAGTCGCACTCTGATTTGGCGTAAAATTGT
Source organism: uncultured Enterobacterales bacterium (assembly GCA_964559635.1). GTDB lineage: Bacteria > Pseudomonadota > Gammaproteobacteria > Enterobacterales > CAXRAF01. The sequence continues at coordinate 433 of CAZLIR010000288.1, read as the reverse complement.
TGAATACCGAGATCAGCACAAGTGCGATGACCAGCCATAACAACATATTTTTAACTAAATCGTTCAAAAGACACCTCTGTTCAGGTTTACTGCTGTTTTTTGATTACAGTGTTTTATTCAATGTTACTAATAAATATAAACTATTCATGTGACAAATAAAGCGACAAATGTTGCAAATTATCTGTCTGAGCCTAAAAATCCCTTCGCAACAATATAAACTTCTCGAGATCGGGCTCTTGATGCTTTCGGTTTGCGAGATTTCACTACCGAAAAGTTTTGTCTGATGGTTTCGTGCCACTCTTGGAAGCCAGCACCCTGAAACGCTTTACAGACAAAGGATCCATTCTTACGCAATACATTTATCGCTAGATCCAAAGCCAACTCGACCAAATACATGGCCTTTGGCTGATCAATTGCATCCATACCACTCATA
>CAZLIR010000287.1:0-2761 GCA_964559635.1 uncultured Enterobacterales bacterium | reverse complement strand
ATGATGTACTGACCATCCCACTTGTACAGCCGTTTACCAGTGCTCGGGTTCGTAATGTATTGAGCATCCCACTTGTACAGCCGTTTTCCCGTACCAGGGTTCATAATGTACTGACCATCCCACTTATACAGGCGCTTGCCTGTGTTGGGCTGTGTTATGTATGAATCTGCCAGAGCACAGGTGTCTGCAGCCATGAAACAGATTATCAGAACATGTATGAACCTAAGTTTCATTCGCGATACTCCGTGGGATTTAGAGTTTGTTTTACCATGATCGATGAGGTCACGTCTTACGCCACCTTCCCCTTCTCCAGTTATATGTAGCAATCATTGCTAACGCAAATGGCACAATAAGCGGAGAGAGTAGAAGTGATAGGTTATAAGCAAATTTCGCTTCATTAAAGTCCAGATACTCCACATCATCTAATTTCAGCGAGACTGTTTGCCAGAATCCAAATATTGGCGCTGCAATTTGATAAGCTTGGAACTTGGAATACTGTGACAGCTCTTTTTCTAGTTCTAAACAGTTCCTATCATCTTTTGAAAACTCCAGCCTCTGATCACCTTTATCCACTATAACCAATCGTTTATTCATAAATGATCGGGCGCCATCAGAACATTCCACATGTTTAATAATGCCAGAAAGTAATTTTGCGTGTTTGATGTCTTGTGGCGAGTCATTAAATACAAGGGCGTTGGCGATTACTGCGACGCCTGCGATGGCAATTAACCAGAGTATCTTGATAAAAGTTGGCATGATGTTCTTTTTCTATAAAAAATATTTTCGCAAAGAGCGACTATGACAGCAATGCTATCGCAAAATAGCAAACCATAAACCAGAGAATTAATGACGAAATTACGTAACTGAAGAACCGCAACTTGACGATGTTACTAGTGCAATGAATATAACTATGGATACAACGTGTAAGCCAAAACGCATATGCACTGATCACAAGCACACTATCTGATGCGTTATTAATGATTGCCAACAAACAGATTACATAAAAAATAATCGGTAGCTCAAACAGGTTTTTGAGGTTGTTTGAGGCGTTGTTGACCTCTTCAGGTAACTGGGCATTCAGTTTTTCTGGCGTGGATAACGTATGCGGCCGGATCCTATTTTTCATTACCCATGAAATGCGCTTAATATACATGGTTATCCAGACGATTAACGTCAGAAATAACATGCCAAACAGCGGGATATAAATGTTCACGAGTGTCTATCCCGGACCAAATGAAGTCAGGCCAATACGACCATTCTCATTCAATATAATAAATTGCAGAATAACCTGTTCATTTTCGCCATATGTGCACGTCTTTTTATACGCCCATCCTGAGCCTGTATCAGATTGCGATTTATTGATGTGAATTACAGCCCCGCCTTCCGAAATCGACACACAGGCTCTTAACACAGGAATGGTATCTTTAGCATAGTGCGACTTTAACTCTTTAATACCCATCTTTTCGATTGTTACGTAACTAGTTAAGTCGACCATTTTGTCGACATCACCTAACTTGGCACTCTCAATAAACGAATACATGACTTGTTCAAATTGAGCGGGATTATCACGCTCCATTAAACTGAGCATGTTATCCATATCAGATTTACCCTTCATAGCATTACAGCCCTGGATAAAAATGAACAATGCAATTAATGAAATGATTTTTGTCAGTTTCATGTGGCTTCCTATGTTTACCTTGAACATCGACAGCTGTGATTTCACTGATACCATCAGCTTAGTCAGTGCAGTTTGATACACTGTTATTATAACCCAGAACCAGTGAATCTCTCAGTTCGACCAAATCCCGTTAGTAACTTGGCAATCAATAGAATCCAGTGCCATATGAATGGTTAAGCCAACGCCAATAAGTCTGGATTTTGGGAAGAAGCAAAGGAGTACATATATTGGTATCAGCCACAACCGATGCAAAGGATGAAACCCTATACTGCAGCGGTTGGGATCATAGATGGGGTTTGCCAGCAAATGATCAATGTCGACAAGCATGGTGGCAATTAAAATCAGATAGGCAACTTGCCAGTTTTTTCTGAAGAAGATGGCACAGACGATGGCAGGAACTATAAAGTGAAGCGCGATATGAAACATATGTTACCCAAAGCTTATCAGACGCTTCACGCTGAACTCGTCATCATCAGGTGTGGTAGTGGCGTAAAAGCCACCCCAAACAATGTCAATGTCGAGCGATTTAACCATTATTTGTCCAACGAATGCCTGTTATTTGTTAATACATTAACATGAAATAACCAATAATATCCTTTTCGTTTATATGTGACTTTTTAGATGTGTATGTCTAATTATAGGCGCACGACACTTGGTATGAACACGAATAATAGTTTGCTTAATGTGTCGCTAGGTAGGTGGTTAATTGCGAATTTCTACTCGCCACGGAGGGTTAGTACGATTGTCGCCGGCCCAGTACAGCTTTATTTTATTTCCTGACGGGTCATACAATATTGCTTCTCGCCATAGATAGGACTGATCTGTTGGTTCTTGAACGACCTCTATGCCCTTCTGTTTCAGTTCGGAGACCCAATGATCGAGTTGCTCGTGTTCAAAATAGATAACGGCACCATTGTTAAAATCACCATCATCTAACGAGAGGGAAAATGTCGAGCCTCCGTCGGGACATTCAAATCGAGCATAGTGTGGCGTATCGACAATTTGAGTAAAACCTAACGCTCGATAGAAGGCAGCTGCCTGCGGCATATTTTTCACAGGCAGTGTAATTTGATTTAAATTCAT
>CAZLIR010000286.1:0-2777 GCA_964559635.1 uncultured Enterobacterales bacterium | reverse complement strand
ATCTTTATGAACCAATGGACTTATGTGAATTAGCCATTTCATTAGGTTCTGGTTACGTTGCGCGTAGCTTCTCAGGTGATAAGAACCAGCTTGTACCATTAATAAAGGGTGCAATTAAGCATAATGGTTTTGCCCTGATTGATGTCATCTCACCTTGTGTGACATTTAACAACAATACCAGCTCTACCAAAGCCTATGAGTGGGTACGTGATCATAAAGAAGCCACAGGTAAGATTGACTTGGTTCCTGAAGAGCAAGAAATTGTCGTTCAGCAGCCGAATCAGATCTTAGAGACTATCAAGATGCACGACGGTTCGATGATTCAATTGCAGCGCCAACCCAACTCCCTCGACATCCAGTCAAGAGCGTCTGTGTTGCGTTCGCTTGAAGATGCCCGCAGTGCCAAACAGGTGCTCACAGGTCTGTTGTACGTCAACACCAATTCGAAAGACACTCATGACATAATTAACACCTCAGATAAACCGCTTAACGCCTTCAATGAGGAAGACTTATGTCACGGTAGCGACATCCTTGAAGCCATCAACGAGTCCCTACGATAGTAAAAATGGCGCTGAATTATAAATTAACCGAAATAATTCAGCGTCTACCCCCTCTCAGAGCAAACTTATCGCAAAGTCCAATAGATCTCAGAGGGACTCTGTGTGACAATAGCGACCAAAATTTTACACCAACTCTAGCAACCGTTCGGGAGTATAGATATGCCTAGTCGTTTAGATTGTGCCAATGCCATCCGCGCATTGAGTATGGATGCCGTTCAAAAAGCCAATTCAGGACATCCAGGCGCACCAATGGGCATGGCTGACATTGCTGAAGTGCTTTGGCGAGGTCACTTAAAACACAATCCGAACAATCCAAACTGGGTCAACCGCGATCGCTTTGTACTCTCAAACGGTCACGGCTCAATGCTCATTTATTCGTTGCTGCATTTAAGTGGATACGCCCTGTCCATCGATGACATCAAGTCATTCCGTCAGCTACATTCAAAAACACCAGGACATCCTGAATATGGTTACACCCCGGGTGTTGAAACAACCACTGGCCCGCTGGGTCAAGGTATCAGTAATGCCGTGGGTTTTGCGATTGCCGAAAAGGTACTCGGAGCACAGTTTAATACTGACCGCTTCAACCTGATTGATCATTACACCTACACCTTCCTTGGTGACGGCTGTCTCATGGAGGGTATCTCTCATGAAACCTGCTCACTGGCAGGCACATTAGGTCTTGGTAAATTAATCTGCTTTTACGATGATAATGACATCAGTATTGATGGCAATGTCGAGGGTTGGTTCACCGATGATACGCCGAAGCGTTTTCAGGCCTATGGTTGGCATGTCATTCCAGATGTTGATGGCCATGACAGCGCAGCGATTGAAGCAGCGCTGGAGCAAGCCAAGGCTGAAACGGGTAAACCGACGCTGATTTGCTGTAAAACAAAAATTGGTAAGGGCTCGCCCAACAAAGAAGGTAGTCATAAGAGTCATGGCTCACCGCTCGGTGATGACGAGATCGCCCTGACTCGTGAAAACATTGGTTGGTCACATGCACCATTTGAGATCCCAGAAGATATTTATGCGGCCTGGGATGGTCGTGAATCAGGTGCTGCAGCTGAGCAAGAGTGGAATGATTTATTTATCGCCTACAGCGAGGCCAATCCTGAGCTTGCGACTGAGCTTAAGCGTCGATTAAATGGCGACTTACCCACAGATTTTGATGACAAGATAGCTGCTTTTGTCAAACAACTATCAGCCGATGGCGCGGCCATTGCCTCACGTAAAGCATCACAGAATGCGTTACAAGTTTTAGGTGCCATGTTACCTGAGATGGTGGGAGGCTCGGCCGATCTGGCAGGCTCAAACCTGACTATCCACGACAATTCAAAAACCATTACAGGACAAGATGCCAACGGCAACTACATCAACTTCGGTGTACGTGAATTTGGTATGTCAGCCATTATGAATGGTATCGCACTGCACGGTGGTTTTGTGCCCTATGGCGGTACTTTCTTGATGTTCATGGAATATGCACGTAATGCTGTTCGTATGGCGGCCCTAATGAAGCAACGTGTCATATTTGTCTACACGCACGATTCGATTGGTGTCGGAGAAGATGGACCAACCCATCAGCCGGTAGAGCAGGTGGCAACTCTGCGCAGTACTCCGAATCTTCATACCTGGCGTCCTGCCGATACGGTTGAGTCGGCTATCGCATGGGCCGAGGCAATAAAATATACCGATGGACCATCCGCGCTGATCTTTTCACGTCAGACGCTTAATCATCAAGCGCGTACTGAAGCGCAAATCCAAGATATTTCTAAGGGCGGTTACATTCTGAAAGAGTGTGAGGGAACGCCTGAGCTAATTCTGATTTCGACGGGGTCAGAAGTTGGCGTAACAATGGAAGCGGCAGAACAATTACAACAACAAGGAAAAGCCGTACGCGTCGTCTCAATGCCCTGCTGTGAGGTATTTGAGAAACAATCTCAGGAGTATAAGTCAGCTGTTCTCCCATCTGAGGTCACACGCCGAATTGCTGTTGAAGCCGGTGTCACACAACCCTGGCACCGCTATGTCGGTCTCGAAGGTGAGGTGATCGGTATGCAAAGCTACGGCGAGTCAGCGCCCGGTGGCGAGTTATTTAAGCACTTTGGCTTTACTACTGAGAATATTGTAGATACTGCAAACAACTTATTTTAACCGCTACTTTTTTGGAGAACCGCCATGACCATCCGAGTAGGCATAAACGGCTTAGGCCGTATA
>CAZLIR010000285.1:0-2803 GCA_964559635.1 uncultured Enterobacterales bacterium | reverse complement strand
AGAGTCAATGTCGATGAAGGTGTTGAGAAGTACCTAACCGCCTGTAAAGACGGTCCTGTCTTAGATCCGGAGGAGATATGGGCGTAGATTTATCAGTCGATATCGGTGGCCTAACCATACAAAATCCGATTATGACGGCTTCCGGTACCTTTGGTTATGGCGAGGAGTTTGCTCCCTTTGTCGATCTCGTCGAATTAGGTGGCATCATCGTCAAAGGCATTTCTCTTGAGCCCAGAGCGGGTAATGCGCCTTCACGAATTGTTGAAACACCCAGTGGCATGCTTAACGCCATTGGTCTACAGAATGTTGGTATCGATGCCTTCATCGAGAAGAAAATACCCATGCTCGAGCAACTCGGTTGTGTGGTATTTGTGAATGTGTTGGGTGATTCCATTGATGACTATGCGGAAATAGCCAGACGACTTGATCCATATACTTCACTGCACGGCTTGGAGATCAATATTTCATGTCCAAATGTCAAGAAGGGTGGCGTCGTGTTTGGCTCCTCACCTGAAATGGCAGGTCGTGTCACAGAAGCTGTAAAGGCCAATACTTCCAAACCGGTTATGGTCAAGTTATCACCCAATGTCACTAGTGTATCTGATATGGCTAAGGCCGTTGAGCAGGCAGGTGCAGATTCAATCAGTGTTATCAACACGCTCATTGGAATGGCAATTGACAGCAAAACCCGTAAACCGATCCTGGATAACGTTATCGGTGGGTTGTCTGGTCCCGCTATTAAGCCTGTGGCATTACGCATGGTGTATGAGGCAGCCAAGGCCGTTGATATCCCGGTGATTGGTATTGGCGGTATTAACTCGCTCGAGGATGTGATTGAGTTTCTCATCGCTGGTGCATCAGCCGTTCAAATCGGTACTATGAACTTTGTCAATCCAGCCGCCAGTGGCGAATTGCTTCATGGACTGCAGAATTATCTCGAGTCAGAAAACATTACGATTAATGAGCTCATCGGCAGTATTCAACTGCCCAGCAATTAATCACGAACCTTAATTCAATCAAATCAGTACTAGTGCATTAACATGAAACCGAATCAAAAGCCCCTAAATCCCAATTTCTCATCGGGCCCTTGTAGTAAGCGTCCCGGTTACAGCCCATCAGCCCTAACGCTCGACACGCTAGGGCGCTCACACCGCTCAGTACTCGGCAAGCAAACATTGCAATATGCCATCGATAAGACTCATGAATTATTGAATATTCCGGAGGGATATCGTGTGGGAATCGTCCCGGCATCTGATACAGGTGCTGTCGAAATGGCGATGTGGTCGTTGTTGGGAGAACGTCCGGTGGATGTGCTCTCATGGGAGTCATTTGGTGCTGGCTGGGCGAGCGATATCAAGAATCAGCTCAAGCTTGAACAGGTGAACTACTATCATGCTGAGTATGGTCTGCTACCCGATTTATCACAGGTTAATTCTGATCATGATGTCATTTTTACCTGGAATGGCACCACAGGGGGTGTCAAGGTGCCCGATGCTGATTGGATTTCGGATGATCGTGAAGGCCTGACGATTTGTGATGCAACTTCGGCTGTTTTCGCCATGGAGCTGCCGTGGAATAAGCTAGATGTTGTAACCTACAGCTGGCAGAAAGTGTTAGGAGGAGAGGGTGCCCATGGCATGTTAATCCTCAGTCCCAGAGCAGTTGAGCGATTAGAGAGCTACACACCACCCTGGCCACTGCCCAAGATATTTCGTCTGACCAAAGGCGGTAAATTAATTGAGGGAGTCTTCAAGGGCGCGACGATAAATACGCCTTCCATGTTGTGTGTCGCAGATTACATCGATGCCCTTGAATGGGTAGACTCAATAGGCGGGTTAACCAAAATTATTGCACGCTCAGAGGCTAATCTCGCTGCTGTCAAAAAAGCGGTCATAGATTTTGAGTGGCTGCACTTTTTAGCCAAGGATGAACAGACGATATCTAACACCAGCATTTGTCTGACCGTCGATGCTGAACCCGAGCAAGTCAAAGCCATGGTCAAATTATTAGATGACGAGGGTGTAGCCTATGATATTGGTGCTTATCGCGATGCGCCTCCCGGTATTCGTATCTGGGGTGGTGCTACAGTTGAATCCTCTGACGTTGAAATACTAATGCAGTGGCTGAACTGGGCATACCAAACAATCACGCAAGGATAAGCTGCTCATGTTTCATATCAAAACATATAATAAAATCTCACTACTTGGTCTGTCTCAGTTTCCATCCGATTTTTATCAGGTCTCCGAAGCTGAAGAGCAGCCGATTGGTATCATTCTCAGAAGTCAGAAGCTTCACGATGAAGTTCTCCCGGAATCCGTTCAGGCAATTGCCCGAGCAGGTGCTGGGACCAACAATATCCCGACAGCTGATTACACACAAAAAGGCATTGTTGTTTTTAATACACCCGGCGCCAATGCGAATGCCGTAAAAGAGCTCGTGCTTGCCGGCTTGTTACTCTCCTCCAGAGGCATTGTTCAGGGGCGGGATTTTGTCAACACCCTAACAGATATAACTGAATCTGATGTTATGTCAAAACTGCTCGAGAAAGAGAAAAAACGCTTTGCAGGTAATGAATTGTTCAATAAGACACTGGGTATCGTTGGCCTCGGAGCGATTGGTTCACTGGTTGCAGAAATTGCCTTGTCTCTGGGGATGAAAGTGGTGGGGTATGATCCGGCTCTGTCTGTGGAAGCAGCCTGGCGATTACCAGCTCAGGTTGAGCGCATGGAGAGCATGGAGCAACTAATGGGGCAGGTAGATTTTATTACGCTACATGTTCCCGCCATACCAGCGACTCATCACC
>CAZLIR010000284.1:0-2814 GCA_964559635.1 uncultured Enterobacterales bacterium | reverse complement strand
GGCACCGCTGGATTTTTCCTATGTCAGCTCCAGCTTCAACCCAAAGCGCTTCCATCCGGTGCTAAAACGAGTCAAAGCCCATCGCGGTATTGATTACGCCGCCCCCATCGGTACACCAGTCAAGGCCGCTGGCGATGGTAAAGTGATTCGATCAGGGTATGACAAATATAATGGTCATCATGTCTTCATTCAGCATGGTCAGAAGTATGTCACCAAATACCTGCACTTCAGTAAACGCAGAGTGCGCACTGGTCAACGTGTAAAACAGGGGCAAATCATCGGTAATCTGGGACGCTCTGGCATGGTTACGGGCGCGCATTTGCACTATGAATTTTTGGTCAACGGGGTGCACCGAAATCCGAAGACTGTCAAACTCCCGGATGCCGCACCAGTGAAAAAGTCTGAGCGCGATCGATTCTTCCGATTATCCTCGCCCTTATTAGAGCAATTAAACACGCGCTCTATGAATGCTCAGATACAGGTGGCTGAAGCAGATTAGCTCTCAGCTTCGTTTTCGACGTTGGCTGACACATAGACAATATCACCATCATCATAAAACAAACGTCCTGCCTCACGCTCTCGCTTAGTCTTGAATAAATGGTGGCCAATGGTGAGACTGACATTTAAGTGAATCTTGCGTTTAATGCGCACCTGAACACCGTGGCTAAGTTTGTCAATTTCTTTGATGATTTGGTCATGCAAATCTTCTGCTTTTTTAACCTCGTTGGCGGTATGCTCAATCGTGTTTTTGAATTTCACAATGTATTGCTGACGCGCAGGGGTCGCTGGCATATTCATAAACTTACTCAGAGCATCCATGGTATCGCTGTGCCTTTTTTCCATACCAGCAATAATCGAGTTGGTGCAGGCAAGCTCCATATTTTTCGATACCAAGCGACCGGATAAATCCAGTTTGGTTGCAACACCCGCTGATGCCCCGAGAATATCCGTTTCAATGCCCTCGGCAGAGAGGGTGTACCCACCGACAATCTGACTACCAACGGTTTTTTCGTTACCCACCACAATTTTGCCCTTCGAGCGGGTATCACAATGCAGTATTTGTTCGGCAATGTGTATGTCACCTTCCACGTCCAGCTCAGAGTGACTGGCGTACATGGCAAACAATTCACCATCAGTAGCGACAGAGCAACTGTAATCCTTGTCAGTTGAATCGAAATGTGGCCGGCCAATGATCCCTTTACCAACGAGGATATTACCTTTGGCTTTGACATCAGCAGATTCGATTACGCCACCGACAGTAATGTCACCCTCGCAGCGCACTTTCATGCCCTCACCAATATCTCCTTTGACCAGTAGATTGGCATCTAGCACTAAATTCCCGGTCGACAAATCAACGGCCTTTACCTGAACCGCATCATCAACCCGCATGCCATTCTCAGCCAGGTTAGGTTGGCCACTGATACTGGCGATCAGCAGATTTTCATCTTCAGTTGATATTTCGGTACCCGCTCCGACTTTGAACTTTTTATCAATTCCCTTTGGTGGTGCAATCAACTCCCAACACACATTAACGCCCTTCTCACCATCGGTAGGGGGCTCTTTGCGCATCAGGTGTGTGCCCTCAGTAACTGTCGGCATGTCACCTAAGTCGCGCATGTCGACAGTACCATCCTCTCGCAACTGTGGTTTTAATATCCGTTCCATGGCGGTGGGTACGAGAGGCACAAACTGGGCATCATCACCACTCACCGGCTCTTTACCGAAGGCTACTTCAGCCTCGACACGGTCTATTTTGGGAGCAACTGATTCTTCGATTAAACCCTTAATGGCAGTTTCATTGATGCCATAGGTCACGCCGGCTTCCTCCATGACAGCCTTAATGTCCTCCAGGTTAGCATCCTTTCCACCCTTCGCTGGAATGATCACCACACTGGCTTTCATCTTATCGCTGGAGATATTGACCGTTATTTCAGCATCAATAGCACGGGCTATGACCTCTGTATCGAGCTTGGTAGATTCTGCCTCTTCATCATTGGTGACAGTTTTTAGCGACTCGAGCAGGGTCTTGACCACTTCATGAATAGCATCCTCGTCCTTTTGATACTTTTCATAACCATTGGAATCGATGAGGTTTGATATAAAGGCACTATCAATAGGAGTAGCAACTGTTTCAGCAACCATTCTGGCCTCTGCGTGAAGAAAAACTTCTTTCGCATCGTCAGTTGTTGATACCTTAAGTAAAAAGGTGGCTACCTTATCTGTCATGTGGGAATATAATCGCTATTCGGGTATTGTTCATAGTAAGCATAGTCAATGAAAGTCGTTGTAACAATTTCTAATTTGGAAAACAATAGCACTCATGATTAACTTCACGCCACTGTATTACGTATCAACTGTGGCAATAGTCACACTATTGCTGAGGTTATATACAACAATTTGGTCAAATCTTTCCTTTGGAGTCAATGTTAATGAAAACTACTACTAAGCGGCGGTTGATAGTAGCGGCTATTCTGATTACAGCGGTTGTGGTCATGGGGGCACTCGCTTCGATGAAAAAACCACCTCCGAAAAAAGAAGCTGCTGACAATACCCTGTTGGTTGAAACTCTGACGCTTGCCAATGAGTCTGTTAATTTTAAAATCAATAGTCAGGGAACGGTCAGACCACTGATTAATACCACCCTGAGCGCAGAAGTCTCCGGCACCATTATTTATATTTCTGACAAGTTTGTCGCCGGTGGATTGTTCGAAGCCGATGAAGTTTTACTGGAAATTGATCCTACCGACTACGAGGTGGCATTAACTCAGGCTACAGCTTTGGTCAAACAACGACAAATTGAGTACGAGGGTGCCA
>CAZLIR010000283.1:0-2818 GCA_964559635.1 uncultured Enterobacterales bacterium | reverse complement strand
TTCTTAGTGTACACACCACTACTCAGAGCACTCACCGCGGTTAATGGCTTAACCGTTGAACCAGGCTCAAATACGTCAGTAATGGCCCGATTGCGAGTTGCATTGGGCACTCTCGAAGAGGTGTTATTCGGGTTGTATGAGGGTTGGTTCACCATAGCCAAAACCTCACCAGTATCGATATCAATCACAACAGCTGTACCCGCTTTGGCTCGATGCTTCTTAACCGCTGCTTTGAGTGTTTTGTAAGCCTGTGTCTGAATACTGATATCAATCGACAGATTGAGCTCCTCACCTATTTGCGGCTCATTGAGCACATCGACCGGTGAAACGGGGTTGCCTTTACGATCTTTAATGATCCTGCGTTTGCCATCCTCACCCTTTAGTCGACCATCAAAGGCACGCTCGATCCCTTCCAGACCGCGCTCATCAATATCGGTAAAGCCAACGACATGGGCTGTGATCTCACCTGCGGGATAGAATCGTTTTGATTCCTCTTCCAGTTTGATCCCTGGTATCTTCAGGCGGGAGATGATGCTGGCATGGGTTGGATCAATATGGCGCTTAATAAACAGGTAGCGTTTACCGGCGGCCGCTTCAGCGACAATATCATCGGCCAACTGAACACCTGACTTATTGACCAGTGAGGCGAACTGTAACCAACCTGATGATTCAAACAGGTCTGGATACTTATCATACTCTTTGACGATAATAGCGGGGTCGACCACGACAGAGTGAACGGGGATACTGGTAGCGAGCTCAACACCATTTCTGTCTTTGATAATGCCGCGCTGACCATTCAGGCCTTGATATCTGATCACCCGCGAGTCACCCTGGAGTTTGAGGAACTCATTGTCATAGACCTGAATCCAGGCAGCTCGGACAGCCAAACTGGCCAATGCCAGCAAGCACACCCCCATGATGAGGTAGAATCGCCACACGGGAAGCGTATATCGATGCTCTATTTGCTCGCGCTTAGTCACTATCTTCTACTCGCTTTATGATTCGCTCTGACTTCAATTCAAGTGTCTTCATACCCAGGTTTTCTTTCGCAACTGCTTCGATTCTGGTTTGCTCACCCAAAGTACGCTGCTCCGTAGTTAGCTTGCGATATTCGATATCCAGCTCATCACGGACTTTGTTCTGCTGTTCAAGTTCAGCTAGTAACTGACGGTTTTCATGGCTCAACAGCACTAGTGAAAATGCCGATACCAAGGTCAGTAACATCAACAAAAACAACCCAACGCGTTGCACCAATAACTGCTTCAGAAGTCCCTCTACTAAGGATGGTGGCTCTATCGCATTATTTTTATTTCTTGTCTTTGCCATCTGCGTTAAGTGTTAAATCCTCTCAGCTACTCTTAGCACGGCACTCCGTGCACGCTGATTTTGCTCAACTTCATCGGCACTCGCCTTTTGCGCCTTACCGATAATGGTTATTTTTTTATTAAGTTCAGTCTCTTGGATCGGTAGACCCGCGGGGTACTGATCCCCACGACTTTGGTCACGCATGAATCGTTTAACCAAACGATCCTCAAGCGAATGAAAACTAATCACTGCCAACCGACCACCACTTGCCAGTACATTGATGACATCATCTAAGCAATTCTTCAGGTCATCTAACTCTCGGTTAATAAAAATGCGTATGCCCTGAAATGTTCTAGTAGCCGGATGTTTATATTTATCTTTGACCGGTATCGCCTGCTCAATTAATGTCACTAACTCTGCTGTCCTGGTAATCGGATGCTCTTTTCTAGCTGCTACAATGGCGTGCGCAATTCGCTTACCAAACTTTTCTTCACCATACTGTTTTATAACCTGAGCTATCTCATCTTCATCTGCTTGATTAAGCCATTCAGCAGCAGAGCGACCACTCTCTGGATCCATTCTCATATCAAGCGGACCATCGTTCATAAAACTAAAGCCCCGCTCAGGATCATCAACCTGAGGTGATGAAATACCGAGGTCCAACAGAACACCATCAATGCTTCCGACAAGTTCTTGCTCAGTCGCCAGTACCATAAGGTCAGCAAATGAACCCCGATAAATGTGCACACGCTTGTCACTCTCCTGAAGTGCTTGTGCATGTGCTATGGCTACAGGGTCTTTATCGATCACCCATAAGCGGCCATCCTGATTGAGGTTTTGTAAAATCTTCTTTGCGTGTCCACCCCGACCGAATGTGCCATCTACATAATTGCCTGAGGGCTTTATATTCAGGGCCATCACCGCCTCATTTAATAACACGGTGCTGTGGCCGAATTCCTGCATATCTAAAATTTCAAATCCGGCATATCTTCCGCAGACAAACTATGCGCGGCATGGCTTTGCATATCGTCACGAATACGGTCATTCCAATTTGTCTCATCCCAAATCTGGAAGGTGTTCCCCATTCCAGCAAGTAATAAATGTTTTTCGAGATTGGCGTGCTCTCTTAATTTGGCGGGTAATAAGAGGCGCGCATTTTTATCCAGATCAACTTCGGAGGCATGCCCTAGGAGTAATCGTTTGATGCTGGCATGAACGCGGTTGGTGTTAGATAAGCCCTGCAGTTGTCGCTCTAATTGTTCCCAATGTGGTAGCGGAAAGAGCGTGAGACAGGGTAATTCCAAATCGATTGTGATAACCATCTGTCCCTGACATGCCTGCATAAGCGCAGCACGATACTTGGCCGGGATCGCAATGCGACCCTTAGCATCTAAATTTATCGTTGAAGCACCTCTGAACACGTATAATGGCCCTTTTTAGCTGGCAGATGGGTCGGTATATACTTATAAACACCTTTGTATACCCAAATGAGCCACTTTATTTCAGATTTATA
>CAZLIR010000282.1:0-2821 GCA_964559635.1 uncultured Enterobacterales bacterium | reverse complement strand
TGGTGGTTGGACAAACAGTACAACTGGCCTATGTTGATCAGAGTCGCGATAGTCTTGATGACAGCAAGACAATTTGGGAAGAGATCTCAGAGAATCAGGACATTATTAAAGTCGGTAATTACGAGGTTCCTTCTCGAGCCTATGTCGGCCGATTCAACTTTAAGGGTACTGATCAGCAGAAGTATATCGGACAGTTATCTGGTGGTGAGCGCAATCGTGTTCACTTAGCCAAACTGCTTCGTAGCGGTGGTAACCTGTTATTACTCGATGAACCAACCAACGATTTAGATGTTGAGACACTCCGTGCTCTGGAAGAAGCACTGTTAGCATTCCCGGGTTGTTCGGTCATCATTTCGCACGATCGCTGGTTCCTTGATCGTGTCGCTACTCACATCTTAGCGTTTGAAGGTGACTCAAAAACCGTATGGTTTGAAGGGAACTATCAAGAATACGAAGCCGATCGCAAGCGTCGTTTGGGCAAGGATGCAGACCAGCCTCATCGAATTAAATACAGAAGACTTGCTTGATGAAGGATCTGAACATTTATCTGAGCACAGCACTGACACTCATTATCGCTGTCGTTGCCGGAAGTATTGTGAATATGGCTATTGTCATGATTGGACCATACATGATTGCGCCACCGGTCGGTGTTGATATGTCGTCAGTTGAGAGTATGAAAGAAGGTGTTCATTTACTGGAATCAAAGCACTTCCTGTTTCCCCTCATTGCCCATGCTACAGGAACCTATGTCGGCGCCTTAACGGCTTATCATTTTGCTCAGAAGTTCAAAGCTGTCATGGCTATGATCATTGGTATGCTGTTCTTCCTTGGTGGTATTAGTGCGGCATTAACCATTCCTGCACCGAATGATTTCATACTCGTTGATCTGCTCCTCGCCTATTTCCCCATGGCCTATGCAGCGATTAAAACACTCGAGCCCGATCCAAGAATGGTCGAACTTGAAGAACGTATAGAAATGCGTGAAATCAATAAAGAAGACGATTAATTCTCCATCAACGTCTTTTGACAATTCAGCAAGCGCTCTCTAGTATCAGGTCATCAGATTCTAGGAGCGCCATATGCTAACTACCGATACTTTATTCGTACTCGCCATCCTCTGTTTGGTAATTTACGCCAGTGAATTTTTCGCGAGCACTCGTTGGGGTAAGCCGTTTGGCGCGGCCATTATGGTGATCCTCTTAGGGGCAGTATTAGCCAACACCGGAGTTATCCCCACAGCTTCGAATGCGATTCCACTCTACAGTGCTATTTTTAAGTACATTGCTCCCATCGCTATCTTTTATCTGGTGCTCGGTGTTAACTTGCGCAAGATCAAACAGGCTGGCTGGCCAATGCTGATCCTGTTCTTACTGGGCTCTGCTGCAACGGTGATCGGTGTCGTTGTGTCATACATACTCGTTGAACCACAGAGTGTGCTCAATGAATATGCCGGTCCGATTGGTGGCATGATTGCTGGAACCTATACTGGTGGAAGTATTAACTTTAATGCCGTGGCTTTACACTACAAGGTCAACGAAGCGGGGGTTCTATACGCAGGCACAGTAGCTGTTGATAATGTCTTTACGACCATTTGGATGCTCATAACCTTGGCCATTCCTAAAGTCATGCATTCGATTTGGCCAGGACGCGATATTGTTGCTCGTGCTGCCGATAAAGAATCAATCGAAGTCATCAATAAAAACCATATCGATTACCGTGATCTTATTGTGTTAGTACCACTCGGTATTGGTGCCTATTTGATAAGTCAGGCGATAAGCAGCATTTGGCCTGCTATTCCATCAATTCTGGTTATCACTACGATTGGACTTATTTTGGCGCAGTTTGATCGTTTCCATAATCTACTCGGTAGTCGAGCCATTGGTCTTTACCTAGTCTATTTGTTCTTAGTAGTCATAGGTGCCTTCTGTGAGTTTAAGGCTATCGGTGAATTAGGTGATACTGGCATTACCCTACTCATCTTTGTCGGTTTGATTGTTCTCATTCATGGTGTCATCACTATCGGTATCGGACGTCTCATGTTTAGCGACTGGAAGATGATCGCCATTGCCAGTCAGGCGAACATTGGTGGTGGAACAACAGCCATGGCGCTCGCTGAGAGCTTTGATCGTGAGGAATTGATCGTACCAGCTATCTTGATTGGCACGCTGGGTAGTGCAATTGGTACCTATCTAGGCTTCATGGTTGCAGGTCTTTTGAGCTAAGAAAGCCTCTCCGTCGTATAAATATTCATCTCTGCTTACAAACTATTCGGTCAGAATGGTGTCTGAGCATTACATATGATCATGAATTTAGATATTGTTAATCGTGATTAGCAATCCCTCGATTGGGATAAATACGACAAAAGATACTAGCAAAGCTTATGAAACTACACCGCATCATTATTAGTGCCGTCCTGTTACTCTCACTTAGTGCCTGTATGGGCGTGAAATTCACCTATAACAACCTTGATTGGCTGTTGCCCTGGTATGTTGAAGATTACATCGCGTTAACTGACTCGCAGGAGCAGCACTTTGAACAAGAGTTCGAAGAACTGTGGGCGTGGCATAGACAGACTGAATTACCGAAGTACGTCGATTCACTTAAACGTCTTGAACAAGATATTGCTGATGACTCGATCACTATGGAAAAAATTATTTCCTATCAAGACGAAGCGCGTGCGCATTACTTGGTAACTGCTCAACGTGTCGTCACGAAAGGAATTGATTTGATGTCCTCGCTTAGCGATGAGCAGCTCTCAGAAATCAAAGAGATTATCTCTGATGAAATGGAAGAATATGAAGAGAGTGTTGTTGATAGCTAG
>CAZLIR010000281.1:0-2849 GCA_964559635.1 uncultured Enterobacterales bacterium | reverse complement strand
GTCATTGATTGTATTTGGCAATACGATCTGAGCGGCACAGCGAACCGGTTTTGATCTGTCCTGCAGCAACCGCTACCGACAAGTCAGCAATAAAGGTATCTTCTGTCTCGCCCGAGCGGTGCGAAATTACCGTGGTAAAACCAGCATCATGCGCCATTTTGATCGCAGCTAGCGTCTCACTCAAGGTGCCAATCTGGTTTACTTTGATAAGTATCGAGTTACCAATTCCCTCATCGATACCGCGCTTGAGAATGCTGGTGTTGGTCACGAACAAGTCATCGCCCACCAGTTGAACTTTATCTCCCAACTTCTCTGTAAGAGTCGCCCAACCTGCCCAGTCATCTTCTGCCATGCCATCTTCAATAGAAATGATCGGATAACGACCCGCAAGATCAGTCAGATAATCTGCAAATTGCTCAGAGGTCATTGAGCGGCCTTCTGATTCGAGGTGATACATACCATCGCGGTAGAATTCGGTACTCGCGACATCCATGGCAAGGTAGATATCTTTCTCCATTTCATATCCGGCATTGTTAACCGCTTCAGTGATGACCTTGAGCGCATCTTCGTTAGAATCTAAGTCAGGTGCAAAACCACCCTCATCACCGACACCGGTACTCAGGCCACGACTAGTGAGCACCTTACTTAAGGCATGAAATATCTCTGCGCCCATACGTAATGCCTCAGAGAAGGTACTGGCACCGACAGGCATAATCATGAACTCTTGAATATCAACGCTGTTATTGGCGTGCTCACCACCATTGATAATGTTCATCATTGGTACGGGTAAGGTGTACGTATTTGCCTTGATTTGCTCATACAGAGGCTTACCCGCCTCAGCAGCTTGCGCTTTAGCGAACGCCAGTGAAACCGCCAGTATGGCATTAGCACCCAGTACTTCTTTGTTCGCCGTTCCATCTAAATCAATCATTGTTTGATCCAGTGATTCCTGATCATAATCACGATTTAATAAGGCAGCAGCTATTTCATGGTTTACATGGTTAACGGCCTTTAACACGCCTTTTCCACCATAGCGTGACTTATCACCATCGCGCAGCTCCAATGCTTCGCGTGACCCCGTTGAGGCGCCAGATGGCGATACGCCAACACCGATATGACCTGATTGCAGAACAACTTCTGCCTCTACCGTCGGATTGCCACGAGAATCGAGAATTTCTCGACCAATGACCTGAGTAATAATTGACATGTTATTTTCCTATAGTTTTATGATTCTTGATACTTGATAGCAGCTTCTACAAAACCACTGAACAGGGGATGACCGTCGCGTGGTGTTGAGGTGAATTCCGGATGGAACTGGCAAGCCAGAAACCACGGATGCTCTGGAATCTCGACAATTTCTACCAGGTCGTTATCTACCGATTGACCTGAAACGACTAAACCTTTTGCCGTCATATCATCTAAAAAGACATTATTGACTTCATAACGATGACGATGACGCTCAACAATCTCTTCTTCACCATATAATTTACGCGCCAGAGTATCGGGTAATAGAGAGCAGGTCTGGGCACCGAGACGCATCGTGCCCCCTAAATCGGAGTCCTGATCACGTACTTCAATCACACCATCTTCATTGAGCCACTCAGTGATCAGAGCCACCACAGGATGGGTGGTGTTCATGGTCATCTCTGTACTGTGAGCATCCGCCATACCACAGACATTGCGGGCAAATTCAATTAATGCAACCTGCATACCTAAACAGATACCTAAGTATGGGATGTTATTCTCACGGGCATACTGGACTGCAGAAATTTTACCCTCTACGCCACGTTCACCGAAACCACCTGGTACCAATATAGCATCTACATCTTCTAAAACAGACAGGCCATCTTTCTCAATATCTTCGGCATCAATGTATTTAATATTCACGGTGCGTCGATTCTGTAAGCCGGCATGGTGTAATGCTTCGTTAAGCGACTTGTAGGCCTCAGTCAAATCGACATATTTACCCACCATGGCAATGGTAACCTCGCCCAGAGGATTCGCTTGAGCATACAGCACCTTTTCCCATTCGGTGAGATCGGCTTTGGGACAATCTAAACCAAAACGCTTTAATACGAGGCTGTCTAACCCTTGGCTTTCCAGTAGTGCAGGAATTTTATAGATGCTATCGACATCCTGTAAGGAAATTACCGCCTTTTCTTCGACATTGGTGAACAGAGCAATCTTCTTGCGCTCATTGGTCGGTAGATGGCGATCCGAGCGACAAATTAACACATTCGGCTGAATACCAATTGAGCGGAGCTCTTTTACCGAGTGCTGTGTGGGCTTGGTTTTGAGCTCACCTGCTGTGGCAATCCAAGGCAGTAGCGTCAGGTGAATAAACATCGCATTCTCGCGACCTTCCTCGAAGGCCATCTGACGAATCGCTTCCATAAAGGGCAATGATTCGATGTCACCTACCGTACCACCAATCTCAACTAATGCGATATCAGCATCACCAGCGCCCTTTCTAACTTTACTCTTAATCTCGTCAGTGATGTGTGGAATAACCTGTACCGTGCCACCGAGATAATCGCCTTTACGCTCTTTGCGGATCACATCGGCATAGACTCGACCACTGGTCACATTGTTGTTTTGACGCATGCGGGTGCGGACAAAACGCTCATAGTGTCCGAGATCCAGATCTGTTTCAGCACCGTCTTCTGTCACAAAGACCTCACCATGTTGGAACGGGCTCATTGTGCCGGGATCGACGTTAATGTATGGATCGAGTTTAAGCAAAGTGACTTTCAGGCCACGCGCCTCAAGTAAAGCGGCTAATGAGGCTGATGCGATACCCTTCCCTAACGAAGAAACAACACCACCTGTGACAAATATATAACGTGCCA
>CAZLIR010000280.1:0-2890 GCA_964559635.1 uncultured Enterobacterales bacterium | reverse complement strand
TACCTGAGTGAGTTATTGACATGCCTCACAGTCAGGATCATCGATAGCACATGCTTTAGGTACCGGAGCCGGTTTGACTTCAGTAGCGGCATTTGCGTCACCTTGCGAAGAAGAGGTAGTGCTCTTCTCGTTTGTTGTAGCCCCTAGTGAACGTAGGTAGTAGGTTGTTTTCAGGCCTAGCAACCATGCCATGCGGTAAACAATATCTAATTTCTTACCTGATGGCTCTCCGATATAGAGGTTTAGGGATTGAGCTTGGTCAATCCACTTTTGACGACGAGCACCGGCTTCAACAATCCAGCTCGCTTCAACTTCAAAGGCTGTTGCGAACAGAGACTTCAGTTCTTCTGGTACTCGATCGATTGGTTTTAATGTCCCATCGTAGTACTTGAGATCATTAATCATGACATTGTCCCACAGGCCGCGTGCTTTGAGCTCTTTGACCATGTAGGGGTTAACCACTGTAAACTCACCTGACAGATTCGACTTAACGTACATGTTCTGATATGTCGGCTCAATAGACTGTGAGATACCAGTAATATTAGCAATAGTCGCTGTTGGCGCAATCGCCATAATATTAGAGTTACGGACACCTTTCTTAACTTGCTCACGCAGTGTGTCCCAATCCAGCGTTTCATCTGTGTTGAAGTTACAGTAGTCAGAACCACGCTCTTCCTCTAGTTTCTTCAAACTATCGACAGGCATGATCCCCTGACTCCAGAGAGAGCCTTCAAAAGTCGAGTAGCTACCACGCTCCATAGCTAGTTCATGACTTGCCTTAATGGCAAAGTAGCTAATGGCTTCCATGGAACGATCAGCAAACTCAATCGCAGCGTCAGATGAGTAAGGGATTTTCTGAATATAAAGAGCATCCTGGAAGCCCATCATGCCCATACCGATAGGGCGATGCTTCTTGTTTGAGTTCTCAGCCTGAGGCACTGGGTAGTAGTTGATGTCAATGACATTGTCCAACATACGAATTGCGGTAGTCACTGTCTTTTCCAACTTCTGCAAGTCAAGCTCGCCTTCAGGTGTCATATGTTGAACCAGATTCACAGAGCCAAGGTTACATACAGCAATCTCATCTTTATTAGTGTTCAAAGTAATTTCTGTACATAGGTTTGATGAGTGCACGACACCAGTGTGTTGCTGTGGTGAGCGCAGATTGCAGGAATCTTTGAACGTGATCCAAGGATGGCCTGTTTCGAATAGCATGCTCAACATCTTGCGCCATAATTGCTTGGCCTGAATTTTCTTGAAGTTCTTAATTTCGCCACGACGTGCTTTCGCTTCGTAACCAATATAAGCCTTTTCGAATGCCTTACCATAGAGGTCGTGCAGATCAGGTACTTCATCTGGAGAGAATAATGTCCACTCTTGATCTTCTGTCACACGCTTTAGGAATAAATCAGGTACCCAGTTGGCTGAGTTCATGTCGTGAGTACGACGACGCTCATCACCAGTGTTCTTTCTCAGCTCCAAGAACTCTTCGATATCCATGTGCCAAGTTTCAAGGTATGCACACACCGCACCTTTGCGCTTGCCACCCTGATTAACCGCAACAGCTGTATCGTTGGCAACCTTAAGGAATGGCACAACACCTTGTGATTTACCATTGGTGCCTTTGATGTAAGAACCTAGTGAACGTACAGGGGTCCAGTCGTTACCCAGACCGCCTGCGAATTTAGACAACATCGCATTGTCATGAATTGCACCGTAGATACCACTGAGGTTATCCGGCACTGTGGTCAGGTAGCAGCTTGATAGCTGGCTACGTAATGTACCTGAGTTAAATAAAGTTGGCGTTGAGCACATGTAATCAAATGATGAAATCTGATTGTAGAACTCTATCGCACGCTCTTCGCGATTCTCTTCTTCGATGCATAAGCCCATCGCGACACGCATGAAGAATACTTGTGGTAACTCGAAACGCACTTCGTCATGATGAATGAAGTAGCGGTCATAAAGTGTTTGTATGCCGAGGTAGGTAAATTGATTATCACGCTCAGCAACAAGAGCAGCACCCAGCTTTTCTAAGTCAAACTCGAGTAGTGTTGGTGACAACAACTCTAACTCTACAGCACGGCTGACATAGGCTTTCAATGCTTGCGGGTAGAGTGCTGGCATTTCAGCTTGAGTGGCTTGCTCAGTAATGCCAAGGAAGTTCAGTGCATCGCCACGGACACTATCCATAAGGAGTCGAGCAGTCACGTAGTTGTAGTTAGGGTCGACTTCGATCATGGTACGTGCTGTCATAACCAGAGCAGTATTCACATCACGCAGACTAACGCCCTCATAGAGGTTGTTAACCGTTTCTTCAAAAATCTTTTGCGGGTCAGTATCTTCAAGGCCTTCACATGCCTCAAACACAATAGTGTGCAGTCGAGCGACATCCAACGGTTTTGTCGTGCCGTCATCCAGCGTGACGAGAATCTCACCGCCAGGCACTTCTTTAATGACCTGATGCGCTTTCTGACTACGCTCAAGTGCACGTGCTTCACGATAGAGTACATAAGCACGGGCAATTTTATGTTCACCGGCACGCATGAGTGCCAGTTCAACCTGATCTTGTATGTCTTCGATATGAACAGTGCCACCATTTTCCAGACGGCGTTTAAATACCTCTGTGATGACTTTTGTTAATGAATTCGCAATATCGTGTACACGACTCGAAGAGGCTGCGTTACCACCCTCAACCGCAAGAAATGCTTTAGTGATAGCGATATTAATTTTCGTATCATCGTATGGGGTGACCATGCCATTACGACGTACAACTTTAATGCCGCCAGGGGCGTTAGATTCTTGGGCAATTTTGGTGGTGTTTTCGGTCATTGTTTGGGTGATGCTTTCGTTATTCGATGGGCTGACTACGTTTTCCATATATATGAAT
>CAZLIR010000279.1:0-2951 GCA_964559635.1 uncultured Enterobacterales bacterium | reverse complement strand
GAATGTGCGGCTATATCAATTGGCACGGTTTTATTATCGATGCCATCAGATGTAAGTTTTTCTGAAAGAGAATTCAAATCTGATTTGGTACCTGATACGACCGATAACATTGGGCTATTGATAGCAGCCAGTGCTAATTTTTCGTGCATGTAAAGTTCTAGCTCATCAGCGGGTAATTGAACACTTAACATGCCCCCTTCTGGTACTTCATCCATCAGTTGACCACGTAATAGGACGAGACCAAGGGCATCATTAAAAGAAAACACGCCCGCAAGACAAGCCGCAGTATTTTCTCCCATGCTATGCCCAATAAGTGCCTCGGGTTCGATACCTATCGACATCCAGAGTTTAGCGAGGGCATATTCGATGAGAAAAATGAGTGGCAACTGTACCGAAGGTTTTTTGAGTTCCTGATCAACAACTGATTTTTCCTGTTCATCAACAAAAAGGAACGCTTTGTAGTCTAGTTGAGTTTTTTCTCGTAGAACATCAAACCCCTCATCCATGTGCTTTTTAAACACACTTTCAGTTTGATATAAGCCTTTCCCCATATCAGCATATTGAGCACCACCGCCGGGAAACATAAAGATTAGTGATTTATGATCACCGCTACTGCTATGAGTGAACATGCGTTGTTGATTATTACTTTCAAGTATTGCAATAGCCTCGTCACGATCTCTGACAGCTAACACACGACGATTCTCAAAAGTCTCCCTACCTTCAAATAAGGTATAAGCTACGTCGGCCATATCTATATCAGGGAATTGTTTCAAAAATTCGGCTAATTTCAGACCAAAAGCATCAAGCGACTTTCGGTTTTTAGCTGAGAAAGTAATAAGGTGATTGCTTCGTTGATGGGGCGATGATATTTTTTCCTGCTGAAATTCTTCGAGAATAATAAAGGCGTTAGTACCACCAACACCCAGTGAGTTTACCGCTGCTCTACGGGGATGCTCTGTTGGCTGCCAATCTTTCAATGTATCATTTACATAAAATGGCGAGTTAGCAAAATCAATGGTCGGGTTAGGTGCCTCATAATTTAGACTGGCAGGAATTTTTTTGTTTTCCAACGCCATAGTCGCTTTAATAATACCTGCAACACCTGCAGCGGTATCTAAATGTCCGATATTGGTCTTCACAGAGCCTATTCCGCAAAACCCTTTACGTTCAGTTGTCTCATTGAATGCGGCAGTCAATGCAGCAACCTCAATTGGGTCGCCCACTGGAGTTCCAGTTCCATGACACTCAACAAATTCTATGGTGTCAGAATCAATATCTGCAATTTCCATTGCCTCAGTCATGGCTTCTGCTTGGCCCTCAACAGAGGGTGCTAGATAGCCAACCTTACTCGAGCCATCATTATTAATCGCAGAACCAATAATAACAGCATGGATATGATCTCCGTCGGCTATTGCATCCTCTAACCTACGCAGCACAATAACACCGGCACCGCTACCGAAGATTGTCCCTTTTGAACGATGGTCAAATGCACGACAGTGTCCATCTGGCGACAAAATTTCATTTTCTTTATAGAGATAACCACGATTATGAGGTAAATCAATCGTGACCCCTCCAGCTAAAGCCATGTCGCACTCTTCACTCAGTAGTGCTTGGCATGCCATGTGTGTCGCCACCGAAGAGGTCGAGCACGCATTCTGTACATTAACTGATGGGCCCTTTAAATTGAAACTGTAGGATACGCGGGTTGCCAGGAAATCCTTGTCATTACCGGTGTGACGAAGCAGGAACATGCCTACTGAATCGACCAATTCTTTATTAGTCATGATATTTTGTGCGAGATAGGCTGCCATTCCAGAGCCAGCATAAACGCCTATGGCACCATCAAACTTTGAAGGCGGATGCCCAGCACGCTCCATCGCCTCCCAGCAGCATTCATAGAACTGTCGATGCTGTGGGTCCAGAATTCCGGCCTCTTTGGGACTGAAACCAAAAAAATCAGGATCAAAATAATCGAACTTATCTAGATGAGCACCCGCTTTGACGTACTGCGGGTTTTTCAGTAGATCAGGGGTTACTCCTGCAACCAACATTTCTTCGTCAGAGTAAAAATTAACCGACTCGATACCATTTTCTAAGTTGTGCCAAAACTCTTCCGGAGATTTAGCGCCTGGTACTCTATTTGCTATTCCTACAATAGCAATACCATACCCAGCAAATTCGTCTATTTGTGACTTGTCCATAATGTATTTATTTACGGCCGCGTTTTCTCAATCCCATGCGCTCTCTTCGACGAGAGGCTCTGTCACTACTTTTCTTTAATGATTCATTCTGATCTGATGAATTTAGATGTTGAGTGAGTGATTCGATTGTCGGGAATCGATATAGGTCTGTCAATGATATTGGAGTGGTTAATTTATCTTGTAAGAGGTGATGAACCATAATAACGAGGAGAGAATGGCCACCAAGATCAAAAAAGTTATCTTTAATACCGACCTTTTCAAGTTTCAGTGTTTCTTGCCATACATTAACAATAATTTGCTGCACTTCATCTTTGGGAGCTTCATACTCAGCTGTTTCAGCCTGTGCGGTATCCTGAGGGCTTGGGAGTTGTTTTCGATCTAGCTTTCCATTTGGAGTAAGTGGCATAGCATCTAAAATGACCACATCATTAGGCACCATATACTCTGGCAAATCCTTTCTCAGGAATTCACGAATAGACAAAGTGTCAGTATTTTCTGAAGCTGTAACGATATAAGCCACCAGACGTTGATCTCCCGGGTTATCCTCTCTAAGAAGCAATACGCACTCTCGTACCGACTCATGCTTAACGAGTTTTGACTCTATTTCACCTAATTCAATTCGGTAGCCTCGTATTTTAACCTGATGATCGACTCGCCCGAGGAACTCAATTACGCCATCATCGCGATACTTAGCATGATCACCAGTCCAATAGAGTCTCTCACCTTCTTTAAATGGACTTGCGATAAATC
>CAZLIR010000278.1:0-2965 GCA_964559635.1 uncultured Enterobacterales bacterium | reverse complement strand
GCACACGACTGGCCTTTATCCTCAACCCCAAACTCTCAGCAACAGAATTACTCTCTACCGCCTGTGATGAACTGGGTATCGAGCACTCTGATAACCCAACCCTGAAAGAGCTCAATGATAATCTGAATCGGTATTTGCTCGAGGCGCATGCCCGGGGTGAGCAGACCGTTTTGATGATTGACGAGGCGCAGAATCTGGACTCAGATGTGCTAGAGCAAATTCGTCTGTTAACTAATCTCGAGACCAACCAGCAAAAACTTCTGCAGATTATTCTGATCGGTCAGCCTGAGTTAAAAGATCTGCTAGCCATGCACGAACTGCGTCAGCTAGCGCAACGCATTACCGCGCGTTTTCATTTGCGACCACTGACGATTGAAGAATGCCGCTCATATATTGCGCACCGTTTGTCGGTTTCTGGATTTACCGAGCATCTGTTTGAAGCCAAGGCGGTTGAAGAGTTATATCGTCGCACGGGTGGCGTGCCGCGTTTGATTAATGTGCTGTGTGATCGTGCCATGCTGGGTGCGTATGCCAAAAACAAAAAGCAGGTCGATGTCGGCATGATTAAGGTCGCTGCCATGGAGATCATGGGTGGTGAAAATCGTCCTGCCCAAGCCGATGTCATGAAAACCGATAAGTCCTCCGGTAGTGTTTGGAAATGGGCGACTGCAGCCATGGTTCTTGTAGCTGCAGGTGTGGTTGGTCTGGGTTGGCAACAACAACAGCAGTGGCAAACACAACTCACTGAGCTTGAAAATCAGAATACTGCCGATAGAGCAAAAATATCAGAGCTCACAACGCAGAATGAAACACTCGCAGCAACGGTGGCGAGTTTAGAGGCTGAAAAACGCGAGTGGGATCTGAAGCTGCTGAGCTTTTTGCCTTCGGAGAATAAACCAACCGATATTCGGGTGGCACAGCAGGCGCTGGCGCAACAATGGGCCATTGATTACCAACCCGCAGTGGATGGTGACTTCTGCGCCTACATCCGACAGTTTGATAAGCAGTGTGAGACCGAGCAAATGGATTGGATAGCACTGAATCAATTAGACCGTCCCGCTGTATTGCATCTTAATGGTCAGAATGGCCAAAGTGTTTACGGCACATTATTACAGGTTGATGAGCAACAGGTGATGGTTGAGTTTAATGGCACCAGTATGCGTCTGGCCCGGCATCAGGTGTCTCCGGTTTGGAATGGTACCGTGACTTATTTATGGAATACCCCACCCGGGTATGATGAGCCGTTGCGACTCGAGATGCGTGGCTCGGCTGTTCAGTGGCTGAAAACCAGTCTGGCAAAGCTAGATAATGTTGATTTAATTGTCCCACCGGATGCGCCCTATGATCTGGACCTGCAGTTTAAGGTGATACAGTTTCAACGAAAGTATGGTCTCGATGCTGATGCGGTTGCAGGGCCGGCCACTCTCATTGCCTTGAATTCTTTAATCCGCGATGACTTACCGACACTCGCTTGGCAGGAGGGTATCTGATGTCTTACATCCTTGAAGCCCTGAAAAAGTCTGAGCAAGAGCGTAACCCGGATAAAGTTCCTGACTTAAGCACGCATCACCGAGCGATCGCTACCGAGGAGAAATCGGGTTTCCCCTGGGTCTGGCTGGTCATTGTACTGGTAGTTATTAATCTCGGTGCTTTATATTGGTTCTTAGTTATGCGTCCGGCCTCAGTTGAGCCAACTACTCAGCCTGTTGTGCAGGCTCAAACGGAGGCTGCTCCTCAGACTAGCGTCCCGCAAGAGACACCGACACCAGTAGCAACACCACAACAGGTGGTTGAGCAACCCGTGCTTAAAGCTGAGCCAGAACCACAACCAGAACCTGAGCCAGAGGTTGTCGTGCCGCAAGAGATGCCCGCTGTGGTTGAGGCAAAACCTGCCGTTGAGCCCGAACCTATCCTGTATGGTCCGCCCAAATTTGCGCAACTGCCGCACATTACTGAGTTATCACAGAGCATTCAGAGTCAGCTACCTGCGATAAGCTTCAGCACACATATTTATGTCAAAGATGGTGGTAGTTTTGTGATTATTAATAATCGCAACCTGTCCGATGGCATGAATCTCGGCAATGGGATTGTGTTGGAGAAGATTGTCAGGGAAGGAGTGATCCTGAGTTTCCGGGACCGCTACTTCACGCTGAATTCCATGGAGTCCTGGCAGAACTGATTATTAGGCCCAGGCATTATCATGCACCAGTGGTCTGGGTAATTGATTCTTGACCTGACCATTCTTTAATACTTTCCCAAGCCCAATTGGCTGTGACCGGTGAGTCAAAATGAT
The DNA here is from genome assembly GCA_964559635.1 of uncultured Enterobacterales bacterium. Taxonomy (GTDB): domain Bacteria; phylum Pseudomonadota; class Gammaproteobacteria; order Enterobacterales; genus CAXRAF01. The sequence continues at coordinate 672 of CAZLIR010000278.1, read as the reverse complement.
CTCACCCTCGGATAAGTCATGCTCTGGATGAATGTTCATGCCTTTGAAATAGCTCACCACATCAGACTCTGATAATGGCAGTACATGATGATGACATTGGCCGCCATAGGTGCGACAAAACTCATGATCAAGGGTAATTCCAAGACCTTTCCTTGATTGAAATAAGTTACATACCTTAATGCCTGAGCGTTGCGTGTGTAGACCCTGAATTTTGCTGGGGCATTTGGGTTTTAACCAGACTGTAGTATGTTTATTTGAGTCCTGAATCGCCAGTCGTTCTTTATAATCGCTGATATTAAAGCCGAAGCGATCAGACAAATAATGCTGCACTAGGTTGTATTGTTTGTTCGACAATCGGTTACCTGATGCGTGTTGCTCGAGCGCATGGGATTGGCTATCAGCGGTGGCGATCTTTTCAATCGCGGCGACAAAGAACCCCTCGGTATTGAATACCTCGGGCCAGATATGCAGCATTGCTCCGTCTGATACCTCATCTGCCCCGCTGAACAATGAATCGAGACCAACCAGCCGCGCCTCATCGCCCACCAGTTGCAGTAAGTGTTCAGCCACTTGCTGATTTTCCTCACGTGACAGACTGCAGGTTGAGTAGATCAGTCGGCCTGAGGGCGCGAGCATTTGCCATGCTGTCTCGATCAGTTGTTTCTGCAGATC
>CAZLIR010000277.1:0-2993 GCA_964559635.1 uncultured Enterobacterales bacterium | reverse complement strand
GAATAATCCGATAGCTGGTGCATCTCACCATCTTGGTCTGGTAGTTTAAAATCAGGGGCCTTAGTCCCTTTCATGTTAAACGCATGGAGTGCACTCGTGGTGACTAGAATTACCACAACGAATATCTGGGCTAGCATTTGTTTAAATGACATCAAATTTCTCCCCTTTCAGTGTCTGATTATCATATACTATACAACGCTCGAGTGAGCTGAATCTTTAGCCATTATACGCTGAAGAAACTGCGGTAGATAAATAACAATAACAGGAAATAATAATGTCTATCAGTGTCACAGAAATGTTTACTGTGGGAATCGGACCGTCAAGCTCCCACACCGTTGGTCCCATGCGGGCCAGCAAGCAATTCCTAGCTTATCTGGATAGTCATTCAGACATTACCACCTGTCAGCGTATCCAGGTCGAGTTATACGGCTCTCTCGCCCATACAGGGCTTGGACACGGCACGGATTACGCCATAATGATGGGTCTGCTCGGATTACAGCCGAGTACTGTCGTTCCTCAACTCGGTCGCCAACGGGTTGATAATCTGATGCATCAGCAATCACTCTCACTCACTGATGATCACCATATACATTTTGATCAGAAACGTGATCTGCATCTGAACATCAATACCCTGTTGCCCGGACACTCCAATGGTATGAAATTCTCAGCCTTTGATGAGCAGGGAGAATTAATACTCGAGCGCAGTTATTACTCTATTGGAGGTGGCTTCATTCAGGATGAGGAGCAATTTAGTAAGCCGGCATTGACGGATCAGAAAGTGAGCGTTAAATACCCCTTCTCAACCGCCAAAGAGTTAGCACAAATTTGCTATGACACAGGTCTGAGTATCAGTCAGGTGGTGTTAGCCAATGAGGCCAGTTGGCGTGATGAACAGGAAACTAAAGACTATCTAATGAATATTTGGCAAACCATGAAGGCCTGTATTCAACAAGGATGCGAAACAGAGGGCATACTGCCCGGTGGACTGCGGGTAAAGCGACGGGCTGCGCAACTGTACCGTAAGCTCAGCAGTAGCACTGAAACACCGGTTGACCCCTTGAGTGTGATGGATTGGGTGAATTTATTTGCTCTGGCAGTCAATGAAGAAAATGCCGCTGGTGAACGAGTCGTAACCGCACCAACCAATGGCGCTGCCGGGATCATCCCGGCGGTCATGAGTTATTTTGAGCATTTTAAGGCACCTCTGACCGAAGATACGGCTGTTCGGTTTCTCTTAACTGCCGGTGCAATTGGTATGTTATTTAAAACCAACGCCTCCATTTCTGGTGCTGAAGTTGGTTGTCAGGGCGAAGTGGGTGTTGCCTGCTCTATGGCAGCCGCCGGACTGGTGGAAATATTAGGGGGTAATGTTGAGCAATGTCAGGTGGCCGCTGAAATTGCCATGGAGCATAACCTGGGTCTAACCTGTGATCCGGTCGGAGGACTGGTTCAGATCCCCTGTATTGAGCGTAACGCTATGGCCTCGGTCAAGGCAATTAACGCAGCACGGCTGTCATTTCATGGCGATGGCTCCCATAAGGTGTCGCTTGATGAAGTCATCAAAACCATGATGGATACCGGTCGTGATATGGGCAAGCAGTATAAAGAAACAGCGCTAGGTGGTCTGGCCGTTAATATTATTGAGTGTTAATCAGGCTATTCCTTCGCGCTAACCTTATTATTTGTCACGCCATGCGGCACGTGGCCAGAAGCAACGTGCTGAGCAGCGGAGTCAATATGCCCTTGTTGATCATCAAAAAACACATCGGCTTGATAGGCTTGTAAGAATTGTCCCTTCGACATGCCGCCAAGAAATAGCGCTTCATCGATATGAATATCCCAATCACGTAATGTTCGAATGACACGCTCATGCGCCGGAGCTGAGCGTGCGGTCACCAGTGCCGTGCGAATGGGACAATCGGCATCAGAAAATGCCTTCTGTAACCCATGTAGACTTGCCAGGAAGTTCTTGAATGGCCCCCCTTTTAGCGGTGTTTTAGCCGAGGCTTTTTCACTCTCTGCAAAGGCCTCTAATCCCTGCTCTTGATACACTCGCTCTGCTTCGTCTGAAAATATCACCGCATCTCCATCAAATGCAAAACGCAGTTCATTGGTTGACTGGGTGGTATTGGATGGTTTGATGATCGTTGCAGCAGCGATGCCTGAGTTAATAGCGCGGCGGACATCGGATGGGTTGGTCGACAAAAATAAATCGGCGCCAAAGGCTGGCGCGTAACGATACGGTGTTTTACCACTTGTAAAGGCAGCCCGTTTGATATCGAGCTTATGATGCTCGATGGAGTTAAACACACGCAAACCCGTATCAGCACTATTACGCGATAATAAAATCACTTCGACGATCTCTTGCTCAGCACTATTAAGCCCCAGCAGTTTAGTCACTAACGGATAAGCAGGCCCCGGTGGTAGTACCTCGTCCTCGTGTTCAATCTGATATTTTGAGTAGGCAGCCACGCCATTGGCTTCAAATATCTCGTGACTGTCGTCGAGATCAAACAACGCCCGTGAGGATATGGCTACGACCAATTTCTGCATTTTATGTGTTAATTCACTCTGACCAATGTATCAACAAAGGATACCTAAGCCATGCATATTTAACAATCGAACCTTTGTCACAGATCAAGATATTCAACAAGATAAATGACCATAGTCTATTGAATTTACGGCCATTTGATACATCCTTAGTATTGAGACGCCAAATTACGAGTGAACTATGCTGAGTTATGCCAATCAGAAAGTGCTAATTGTTGATGACTTTCCTGAGTTCAGGATGTCGTTGAAGAATATTATGCAGCAACTTGGCGCAACAGACATTGATATCGCTCCCGATGGCAAAAAGGCCGTTGCAGCATGTCGAAAGAAAAGCTACGACATTATTTTGTCTGATTATAATCTCGGTGACGGGAAAGATGGGCAACAGCTTCTGGAAGAACTGATCCTGTCGGAATTACTCAAACCAACCACAGTCTTTATCA
>CAZLIR010000276.1:0-3026 GCA_964559635.1 uncultured Enterobacterales bacterium | reverse complement strand
GATCGCATCGAGCGTGACCCATTATTTGAAGAGCAGCAGCCGTTTACAGCGAGTCATGTTAATCCACTACTGGAAAAACTCGTCCATCTGTCACGGTTTGGTAATCTGTTGACGCTGGTTCTTGGCGAGCGCGGATCGGGTAAAACCTATTTGCTAGAGCGTTTGCTCGAGGCCATCAGCGAAGAAACAGACATCTGTTTTATTCAAGCTCAACCTTTGGTAACCACCGACCAGGTCTTTCAGGCCATACAATCAGAATTGCTGACGACCACTAACACGGCTTTGGATAATGAAGCATTTCAGCAATATCTGTCGACACAAGAATTGCCGATGGTTAATCGCATTCTTGTAATCGATGATGCCGACACACTATCAACCGACGTACTCAGAGAGTTATGTGCACTCTCAGCCGCTGAGCAAGAGAGAGATTCGCCATTTCTTAAAGTATTGTTGTTTGCCAATCATGATTTAACTATCAGCATAGAATCTGCTGCGATGGGCGTGCTCCCTGATACCGGAATATACACTATTGACGTGCCGCAATTATCAGAGCGCGATGCCAGGGATTGGGTCGAGAGTATTCTGTTGTCTGAGGGCTATCGGGCACAACCAGACGAGATTTTCGAAATCGTAGAGCAGGGCAATTACAATCTCAGTCAATTACAAACCTTGGCGCTAGAATATACAGACATGATCCCAGAGGATGACTTCTCTGATGACATGTATGAAGATGAACCCGGAGTGTCATTCATGGGCTACTGGTTTGCTGGACTCACTTTTGTCATATTGCTCATATTCGGCGGTTTCTTTTACCAACAGGAAATTGCTCAATTATTATTCCCCGCAGAGCCAGAAGTAGCAGTCACCGAAGAGGTCATTGATGTCTCCCAACCAGTTGTGCAAGCCACGAATAAAACCGAGCCGGCACTTCCTGAACCAACACAACAAGACTTACCGGACGACAAGGTTCAAGTTACCTCACAACCTGAGCTCGATGAACCACAGGCAGAACTCACAGCTGAGCCGGCAGTTACCGAGATAGCCATTGATCCTGTGTTGCCAACTGCTGCATCAGCAACCACACCAGCAGAAAGTGAAGCTGAAAATCTTACCCCAGTGAGCGATGCAGAACCTGAGCCTGACTTAGCGAGTACCGAGCCAGTGTTGGATAACTCAACTGAAGAGCTAACTAGTCCAGCTATTGAACAAAGTACCATAACAGATCCTAGTGTGCCGGATTACTCTGATAGCGAGCGGTTACTTCTCGACGCGGCTGAGACAAACTACGTTGTGCAAATTGCTGGGCTCTCAAATCCTGATTCAGTGCGTCGTCTTATCGCTGCTCATCCAGAAGTTAATCTACTGTCATATCGCAGCCTATTGAATGGTAAACCTTGGCAGATTGTGGTCGCAGGACCGTTCGAAAACTATGCTGCAGCGAGTCAGGAGCGTAGCCAACTGCCCGAGTCACTGGCAGTAAACAAACCCTGGCTGAAGTCGATAATCAAAGTTAAAGAAGAAATAGAAACTGCTGTAGCTAAATAACCCCCATAAGAGATTTATTGTGATTGAATTAGAGAATGATCGATACCTTCGTGCGGCCTTGAGCCAGTCCGTTGATAGAACCCCGATTTGGATGATGCGACAAGCAGGACGCTACTTGCCAGAATATAAAGCAACGCGAAAAGTCGCAGGCAGTTTCATGGATCTATGCATGAATGCCGATCTGGCATGTGAAGTCACTTTACAACCACTTGAACGCTATCCGCTTGATGCCGCAATATTATTCTCAGACATTCTCACCATTCCCGATGCCATGGGTTTAGGTCTTTACTTTGCCGCGGGTGAGGGGCCAAAGTTTGAACATCCTGTTCGCACCGCGGCCGATATCGCCCGACTTCCCATTCCTGATCCAAATGACAAATTACAATATGTTATGAATGCCGTTTCGACCATTCGCAAGGCATTACATGGGCGCGTACCCCTGATCGGTTTTTCCGGCAGCCCCTGGACCTTGGCAACTTACATGGTTGAGGGATCAAGCAGTAAGGAGTATCGCCATGTGAAAGGGATTATGTATAGTGACCCACAGGCTATGCATGAGCTACTTGATAAAATAGCCCAGTCAGTGGTGTTATACCTGAATGCTCAGGTCGAGGCCGGCGCACAGGCACTGATGATTTTTGATACATGGGGTGGGATCCTCTCGCCACGCGATTACCAAGAATTTTCTCTGCGTTACATGCAGCAGATCGTGACGCAACTCAAGCGTGAGAACGATGGCCGACAAGTACCGGTTACCCTGTTTACTAAAAATGGTGGTCAATGGCTTGAGGCAATGGCAGCGACTGGTTGTGATTGCTTGGGAGTCGACTGGACTACTGACTTATCTGATGCACGAGGTCGAGTTGGTGATCAGGTTGCACTGCAGGGCAACATGGATCCATCGATTCTCTACGGTAGTGATGAGCGGATCCGTGATGAAGTGCAAGCGATACTGGCCAGCTTCGGTCATGGCGATGGTCATGTTTTCAATCTGGGGCATGGGATTCATCAATATGTTGATCCGGCCAAAGCAGGTGTGTTCATCAATGCTGTTCATGAATTTAGTCCGGCATATCATACATAATATCCATGACCTGACATGATCATCCAATCGGATTACAGTCCACCGGCGTGGCTAAAAAATTGTCACGTACAGACAGTTGTCGGGACCTGGATAAACAGAAGTTTGGCTATACCAGTGCACCGCCAGCGAGTTGAACTAGCCGATGATGACTTTCTTGAGATTGATTGGTTAAATCATCCAACCAACAAGGCTCAACCGACGTTACTGTTACTGCATGGTTTGGAAGGCTCAATCGAGTCGAGCTACATTCAGGGCCTTCTAAAACACTATGCTACGACAGATTGGCGCGTTGGTGTGATGCATTTTAGAGGTTGCAGTGGTGTGCCTAATCGCAAGTTGAGAAGTTATCATTCGGGTGATACGGCCGACCTTCACTATATTCTGTACCAGCTTAAAC
>CAZLIR010000275.1:0-3043 GCA_964559635.1 uncultured Enterobacterales bacterium | reverse complement strand
ATCCCAGCTAGGCTCAGGTTCCTCTTCTGTTGGCTCCTCTTCTTCTGTACTGGTAGCCTGCTCTTCTAATGCCTCATCCCAGCTAGGCTCAGGTTCTTCTGTTGGCTCCTCTTCTTGCGCTGAGGGCTCTGCTTCTGGCTCTTCAACTTCCTCAGTACTGGAGGCCTGCTCTTCTAACGCCTCGTCCCAGCTAGGCTCAGGTTCCTCTTCTGTTGGCTCCTCTTCTTCACCGGCTGAAGGCTCTTCTTCCTCCGCTGAAGGCTCTTCTTCACCGGCTGAGGGCTCTTCTTCCTCCGCTGAAGGCTCTTCTTCAGGCTCATCGTCAGCGTTTTCAAGCAGCTCATCAGCTGATACATCTCCAGCACCAGCAGATTCGACATCTCCCTCGCCAAACGACTCCATGGCAGACAGGATCTCATCCACTGTCATATCTTTCTTGTCTTTAACGTCACCAAAAATAGAGGCATATTCTGTAAAAATAGCATTCAAGGTCGCAAGTGTCGTATGCACCTCGACTTTTAGGTTTTTGTTCTCTTTTTTGAGCTTCTCAATGGTGGCTTCTAAGTGAGATGTATCCTTCTCTGGAGGAGTATCACCCTCACTCTTTAGTGATTCAGAGATAACCGCGAGTTCCATTGTCTGATAGGTGTCGACCAGTGGATTTAGTTCAGCGTTTATATTTTCGACATGCTTTTTATCACGGGTAAGGAATGCTGTGATCAGTTTCTGTAACACACCCTTTCTTGCTGAGTAGACTTTATCGACGGCCTCATCAAGCGCATCACCCTCCTTCATACCCGCTTTAGAGGTTAAAAACTCTGCAATTGCCTTGCGATGTTCAGTCTCATCGGCCTTGGTTTGATCGATAAGCGCCTGTAATGCTTTTTTATCTTTTTTCTTCCTGCCAGAGCTTTGCAAAAATAAAACTAAGCTCAATACGACAAAAGGCAGTAGTAGAACGACATAAAGGATTATTAGAAGAATACTATCCATTGGATGTCTCCAATTGATTTGAAAATGATTTGGCGAGTGCCAGGGTACGTTTTTTACTGATTAAATTGGTCAGTATCCACAATACGATGAATAACAAATTGAAGCCCCCAGCGACACTGAACCAGAATGTCCAATCAGTCTCACCATTATCCTCAACTTCCTCAACTGGTTCAGTTTCCTGGTTCGGCTCTGACTGCGCTACTGGCTCTGGAAGTTTGATCGCCGATGCTCGAAAACTCTCTCTGTTGGCAACAGAAAATGAGCGCCCATTTTGCGTGGTGCCTGAAACCTGAAAATCAAATTGGTACAGACCACCGGATTCGAGAACATCTACTTCGCCAGAGTATTTCCCAGTTTCAGGGTCATATAATAGGGGCAGTTGTAACTGCACGCCATCCGGTAAGGTCACACTCGCCTGAAGCGAAAGAGCATCGGTTTTAATCACAGTTTCCAGTGGACTAACAGTAATGCTATGAGGGACAGCAATATCCTCACTGAGACTGTAATCAAACACGATCGGACTTTCGTATACATTGACGGCTTGCTGTTTTAAACGTTGAAACGTGGGACTATCAACCATGGCTGTCATCTCAGCAAGACCCGGCTTACTTGGAGCAACGATATTCAAAGTGTATTGACCATCAATGGCAAGATCAGGCGCAACACCATCATCCATTAGAGGTTCGATACTATTACCATCGGCTGACTCCATCTCCAGAGACATTTCTATCAATGACAGAAACTCAGGATCTGTCAAACGCTCATCACCTTCTGTCAGATGCATGGTGTAGGTCATGGTTTCATTGGCCAGAAGATTATTGGGGATGGTGGAGGAATGCACCTTGATGTTACTCACAACCAGCACCTGATTGTTTGGATCAATATCTGCATCAACTTGCCACTGTCCCGTCATCGGTGAACTCACTGTGATAACGTCATAGCCATCGGACTCGAACCAACTCACATCGGGCGTATCATTACTTGATGCAAGCACGTCACTTTGCGGGGTGATTAATCGGGTGGGTTTATCATTCGCTGATTTAAAAACCAATAAGGTGAATTCAGTAATGTTTTCATCGACTCGAAATAGATTATCAATCAGCGGAATCGATTCTCGCTCCGTCGACTGACTAAATATCTTCAAAAATACGGATTGCAATTGGTCACCAAACAAGGCTTTTTGATACCAGCCATCGGTCTGACTCGCCAACCGATTTAGTAGTGGTTCATCGGCATCATTGGACAGTGCGATGGTATGGATAGTCACACCAGCCTGTTTTAAACGGGGCAACAGAGTATTGAGTAATTCCTCACGTGCCTCGGCATTCTTAGCGGGATCTTTGGAAATATCTACCATACCATCTGTTAATAACACCAGACTGCGTTTGGTATCAGGATCGGCTTCAGACCAATCAAATGATGCTCGCTCTATCGCACCACTGATGTTGGTGAACAAACCGACTGAATTAATTTGCTTGGAAGTTCTCAGAGCCTCAGCCTTCCACTCAGGTGTCACCTCTGACAACGGAACCAGCATATTGACATACTGACCGAAGGTCCAAACCCCCGACTGGCTGTCAGGTGGAAGCAGTTGACTAAAGAGTTGTATTGCAGGGATACGAAGATTGTTGGGATCATTTTTCTTCATGCTGCCGGAGATATCAACGATGACTCTGACATCTGACACAGGTTTACTATCGGACTGATATGCCTGCGCCACACTCAAATAAAATGTCGAGACTAACAACAGCAGTAACTTTTTCATTTAATGACCAAAATCAACATGAACAACAATAGTTTAGCTGATATTTTGCGATTGATGAATGTTATGGTTCAAACCAACTGATAATTCGCGACTCAATATCATCCACATCATTCGCTGATACAACCTTACCTCGTACAGAGTGGCCCAAATCTCGCGTGGATGCTCTATCAGAGGTAAGCAATGGATGCCAGTCCGGTAAGCCATTGCCAAGGGCTAACTGCCGATAGGAGCAGGATTCCGGCATCCAATTGAGACTGAGAATATTTTCCGGCGTGATTTGAATAC
>CAZLIR010000274.1:0-3074 GCA_964559635.1 uncultured Enterobacterales bacterium | reverse complement strand
TGTTGTACTTCCACTAATTCGTGACGGGCTTGATCAAGTTGTTCACCTAGACTACCCACAGCCTCAATTAATGGCTGGATATCCTCTCCCTTAGCTTTAGCCTGACCAATAGCTTTCGATCGAGTGTTACGCTCATTTTGCAGCTGTTCAGTCTTAACCTGAAGTGCCTTACGTTGCTCTTCAAGTCCCTGATATTTCTCGACATCAAGGTCATAGCCTCGTTTTTTCAGATTCGCTGCCACCGCGGCGATATCTGAGCGTAAGAGCTTTGGGTCAATCATAGATATCTCATTAAGTTCGGGTAAAATTTCAGGCGGCGATTATAGCCTGTATTGTCAGGGGATTCATCCTTCTGAAGCTGATATTTAAGCTATTGGAGCTAAATTTCTGGCTAATAGAAAACCAACAAAGGTCGCACCAATGCTAGCAAATAGATTCAGACCGATATTGAGACTGGCTTTGAGGTATGCAGCATTCTGTAGCAGAGTGACTGTATCAAATGAAAAAGCGGAAAACGTGGTAAAAGCACCCAGAAAACCGATGACCACAAAAGCCCGCATCTCCTGACTGATTTCTGCGCCGGAATTGCTCCAAACTCCGATTAAAATACCAATCAACAAGCAACCACTCACATTCGCAACCAATGTGCCCCATGGAAATTCAGAACCAAACCACATCAGGAATAGTTGCTGCACCAGATAGCGACTAATCGCACCCAGCGCACCACCGGCTGCAATCGCGACAAGTAACATTGGTGAGAGATTCATCATTTTTTCTTCGCCTGCTCATCCAGTTCTTTTAAGTGACGTAACTTTTCAGCAATCTTTATTTCCAAACCCCTTGGTACCGGATTGTAATACTGAGTAGGTTGTTTTTCATCTGGGAAATATGACTCACCCGCAACATAGGCATTTGGCTCATCATGAGCATAACGATACTGCTTGCCATAATCGAGGTCTTTCATCAAATTGGTCGGGGCATTGCGTAACTTCAGTGGCACGTCATAGGAGGGTTCATTCTTGATATCCTTCATTACCGCCTTAAACGCGCCATAACTGGCATTGCTTTTCGGCGCACATGCCATGTAGAGCACCGCTTGTGCAATCGTCAACTCCCCTTCTGGAGAGCCTAATCTTTCTTGTGTTTCCCAGGCATCAAGTGCAATGCGCAACGCTCTCGGATCGGCATTACCGATATCCTCACTGGCCATTCTAACCACCCGTCTGGCGATGTAGAGTGGATCACAGCCACCATCAAGCATCCGCGCAAACCAATATAGTGATGCATCCGGATCAGAGCCCCTCACTGACTTATGCAGTGCTGAGATTTGATCATAAAATTGCTCACCGCCCTTATCAAAAGTCCGATAGCTCTGGCGAAGCACGGCATGTAAGTGCTCATCTGTGACTTCGTTTGTAGGCTCTGCAGAGAGCGAATCAGCCAGAATCTCCAATAAGTTAAGTAGCCGACGTGCATCACCATCAGCACTGGCGATTAATTGTCCTCTATGCGCTTTATTCAGAGTCATATTCAGCGCACCCAGACCGACTTCTTTATCGGTCAAAGCACGATTAATGATGTTTTCCATCGCCTCATCAGAGAGACGTTTAATGAGGTAGACCCGAGCTCTGGAGAGTAATGCATTATTCAACTCAAATGATGGATTCTCGGTAGTTGCGCCAATAAATATGACGGTCCCATCCTCTACGTGAGGCAGGAAAGCATCCTGCTGAGCCTTATTAAACCGATGGACCTCATCAACGAATAACACCGTGCGCTTACCCTGCGATCGCAGGTATTTCGCCTTCTCGATTGCCTCGCGGATATCTTTAACACCCGCTAAAACAGCCGAGATTTTTTCAATGTGACTATGGCTGAGTTCGGCGATGAGTGACGCAAGCGTCGTTTTGCCAGTTCCGGGAGGTCCCCAGAAAATCATGGAGTGTAAGTGATCGGTTTCTATCGCCTGAGATAATGGTTTACCCTCACCAATGATGTGATCCTGACCAACATAATCACTCAAAAGTTTAGGTCTTAGACGGTCTGCAAGTGGCCGGAAATGTTCTGGCTCATCGAACATTAATCAACATCATCCGCAACTGTGGGACGCATATCAATGACATCGTAGTCCTCAGGTATATCTGCGCTGAACTTTGTCGCATCGACGATTTGATTTTGTCGACTGTTGGTCATCGTTACTCGGGTTAATTGTCCTAAACTATCATATAGCTCAAGCGTGTTAAGAACATTGTCTTTAAAACCAATACGCACTCGTTCAAAATTACCACTGCTGTCTAATGGATGAAGCACATAGAAGTCACCCTCTTCAATGGCTTGTTTCTCAACTGTAAACAACTCTTTTATATTGGCCTGATCTCTGACCAGTAATAAAATCGGCGCATTCTGAACTTCTTCATCCAATGGGTTGATAATGACCTGCTCCAGATCATCATCAACAGTCCATAGGGCCTCGCCGTTTGAAATAACCGTTTGCGCAAATGGAGTAAAGGTTTGCCAAAGGAATTGATTGGGACGTTTAAGTAAGAATTGTCCTGAGGTGGTCTCTTCTGAGCCGCGGTTTGCTGCGTAGCGTTGTTGAACAAAATTTGCTTCAAAAGACCGGATGTTTTCCAGTCTGGCTGACAGTTCATTACTGACAGAGTCGGCGTTGTCTAGTTGCTTACTCACTGTTTCAGCAAACATTGATAAGGTGCACAGACATAGCAGTGCCGTTGATAGAAATTTCATATTAATCTAGTTTTGGAGGTGCAGGTGCCAGTACTTCTCTAGAGCCATTGGATTGCATCTCGCTAACAACTCCTGTTGCTTCCATTTCCTCGATCATGCGGGCAGCTCGGTTATATCCAACCTTTAATTTGCGTTGCACACTCGAAATCGATGCTTTTCGCGTCTCCGTGACGAATGCCACAGCCTCATCATAGAGGACATCAACATCTGAATCACTCGGCTCTGGTGCAATCCCTGGCAAGTCTTGAGCAATACCTCCACCCGAGGTAATTTCCTCAATGAAGTCCGGTTCACCACGGTTTCGCCAATCATCGGCTACCTTGTGT
>CAZLIR010000273.1:0-3092 GCA_964559635.1 uncultured Enterobacterales bacterium | reverse complement strand
TGCAACGCTATCTGCTCGAGAGGATTGGTTTGGTATATTGTCGGTCACATTTTCCGGCAATTGTTTGCCTTTTGCCGTCTCGCTCTGTAATGCCGAATCTAGCGCCGGTAGCGGTCTCGCAGCTTGGTCAACGTTATCCTGATCGTTTCTGGCTGTAGTTTGGTCGAGCGCAAAAGATGGCTCAATCTCTGACTTCTGAATGTCTACTGAATATCTATGCGTGGCTGTATCTTGCTTATTAGCATGTTGATCCAGAGGCTGCCCATTATTTAATGTATTACCTGAAATATTAGCTTTAATATCATGTTTTAATTGACTTTTATTATTCTCTTTTAAGTGTTTCGATAAGGCTTGATTAAATAACTCTTTATTTTCACTTGCATTATCTGAGCTAACAGCAGGTGTCTCAGAGGGGGTGCTCTGTACCTGTTCTGTTTTGGTATTAGAGTTGAATAAATATTGCAGTAACATATACCTTAAGTCCTGTATTAAGAGAGTCCTCAAACCAGCAAAAGACCGTTGATGACAAACTAATAAATGTAAGTCGTTAAGATATTTGCAAAGGGTGTGCCAAACTTCCAGGATGGATTAGGCGATGGCTATTAGGTATGGCTACTCATTAATGCCCGTACCTCCTGGTATTCGGCTTTCAGCTCTGAAAACGCATCCTCAACACCTGACAGACTCGATTCACGCCCCATGAGTTCGAGCTTGAAGCATTTGTCGGCAAGTGGCTGGGCGCCAAGATTAGCTGAGCTACCTTTAAATGAGTGGGCTACCTCTCTGATTTGCTCACTATTTCCAGATGCTATGGAGTCCTCAAGCGCACGGATACGCTCATCTGAGTCATTGATGTAGGTTTCAATTAAAAAGGAAAAGTCGTCTTCCATCAAGACTTTTAACTCGTCTAAAATTGTTAAATTTATAGAATCTGTCATAGTTTATCCTAGCTCAACGTTCTAACTATAATCCCACTCAAACAAGACATCAACCTGTCTGCCTGAATTAGCAAAACTGATATTACTGCATAATGAGTTAACCAGCGATAGTCCACGCCCAGAGTATTCATTTTTATCGGTCTTAATTGAATCCACATCAAAACCCTGACCATCATCAACGACGGTAATTATCAGCTCACCGCCATTCTTTGTCGGCTGATGTGATAAGCGGATGGCAATATTACCCTCTGTGAGTGTGTCCATCAGGCGCTTTTTTGTACTGTAGAATTCAGCAAACCCCTGAGCTGTGCTTTTCAATTCAGAATCTAAATTCAACACTCCATGATCCAAGGCATTTGAGTATAATTCCGCCAGAATGGTGAATACACGACCACGATGATCCGCAAGACCCGGGCACTCATTTAGGATCTGTAATACTAATGGCAATGGATCAAAATGCCGCAATGAGCTTATGTGGAAGTTATATTCAATCGCCCATGCCAGAGGAACTTTGCGCTGATTACGGCGTTTCAAATCCTCAAATTCACTTTTGTCTAAGGACTCATTCAACTCATACTCAATCAGGGTATAGTCATCCCGCTGCTCTTCCGACTGGGTGAACTCCTGAACCGCTTGCAGAAGGCCAGAAAACCCCGTGTCCTCTGCATTGGACTGTTCATTAAGAATGCCCCTGATCCGCCCATCACCATACATTTCACCATCGGGTGATTCAGATTCCAATAGACCATCGGATATCAAGTACAGTTTGTCCCCTTCATTGAAGCGGAGGATGTCTGTCTCCACAGAAAAGGTCTCCGGCTCAATAACACCAAGCGGTAGATGGCGTGATTCAATTTCATTAACAATCCCCTGATCAGGACGAACGATGTAACCATGGGGAATCCCACCACTCCAATAGGTCAAACTGTTATCGCGATAGCTAATTTCACAAATCGTCGCACAGCAAAATACACCTGTCGGCAAGATGTCAGAGAGTCTGTGATTAATCTCTGAGATAATATCAACGATTGCAAAACCTTTTGCAGTCATGCCATAAAAGATATCCGCCACAGGTAGCGCACCAATAGCAGCGGGTAAACCATGTCCGGTGAAATCTCCCAACATGATATGCGTTAGATCCGATGGCGTTCTCGCAACCAGTAAAATATCGCCGTTGAATATCGACATCGGTGATAACAGATACTTGATATTCTTTTGCTCAAGATTACCGCTATGCGCAATGTTATCGAATAAACGTTTAGCAACCTCTTGCTCATGTATCATGTGGTCACTGAAGGCTTGAATCTCATTGCGCTGGATGCGCACCTGATCATGGAGGTGTTTCATGCGTTCGAAGGCTTTGATCTTGGCTTCGAGAATTATTTTGTTGTATGGCTTGGTCAGGAAGTCGTCACCTACTTCGAGACAGCGCGCCAAGGCTGATGCTTCAGTCAATGAGGTTAAAAAGATAATGGGAACCAGTTCTTCACCGGCAGCTTTTCGTATCTCCACAGCCGCTTTGTAGCCATCCATAACTGGCATAAGAGCGTCCAAGAGTACTATGTCAGGCTTTACGTCTTTGAATAAGGCAACAGCCTCTGAGCCATCCGCTGCCGCGAATACCTCATGGTCGCCATATGTATGGATTATTCGTTTGAGTATTAAACGGTCAGTGTTGTTGTCATCTGCAATGACAATTTTCATAATAAGTGATGTTTATTATGAAACGCTAAATAATTGCTCAAAGTTAGAAATGGTTAATATTTTTTTCACGTCAGGTGAAGTATTCACAATACTGACGTTCGAATTATCTCCACCGGCATAATCTCTTAGTAATAAGAGCATGCCTAGAGCGGAACTATCAAGATATGAGGTGGTTCTCATATCAATTTCATAACCACTAACTGCATCACCAGCATTCTCATAAGCTGCACGAAAATCTTGATGAATACTGAAATCAAAACGACCATCGACCCTTATCGTTAATGTGCCATCATTTTCAGCTGTTGAAATTGACATTCTGCTCTCCCTTAATTTAATTATAGTACTAACAATTGATCTATAATATGCAATTTAAACAGAAGCTTATGAATACTTCTTTAATATTTAAATTAATACAGCTCTAATTATTCACTAATTCGCTAAATATGCAAA
>CAZLIR010000272.1:0-3100 GCA_964559635.1 uncultured Enterobacterales bacterium | reverse complement strand
GGATACAATGTACCCAACAACACCGTTGCTGTCATGATTACCAAAAGAATATTATTGATCAATAAACCTGATTCACGAGAGATAAAGTTAAAAGCCCCAACAGAACGAAATTTATGTGCTCTAAAAGCAAATAAAGCCAAAGAAGAACCAACAACAATAGATAAAAATATCAATAAATACGTGCCACGCTTAGGATCACTCGCAAATGAATGAACAGAAGTTAAAATCCCAGAACGCACTAAAAATGTACCCAAAAGACTTAAAGAGAAGCCTAAAATACATAATAGAATAGTCCAAGCTTTGAAACTTGCACGTTTCTCTGTAACAGCTAAAGAGTGAATTAAAGCAGCACCTACAATCCAAGGCATTAGCGATGCATTTTCTACAGGATCCCAGAACCACCAGCCTCCCCAGCCTAATTCATAATAAGCCCACCAACTACCAGCACCAATACCCAATGTCAGGAACATCCAGGCGGCCAGGGTCCAGGGTCTCACCCAGCGCGCCCACAAGGCATCAATACGCCCTTCGAGCAAGGCAGTGATGGCGAATGCAAAGGCGACCGAGAAACCCACATAACCCATGTATAACAACGGCGGGTGAAACACCATGCCCGGGTCTTGTAACAAGGGGTTCAAGTCACTGCCGTCGACCGGATAGATGGGTAATATGCGATCAAATGGGTTGGAGGTGAAAAGAATGAATATCAAAAAGCCAACCGCGATGCCACCTAATATAGATAATACCCTTGCACGCGTCATTGCCGGTAATGATCTACTCAGCATTGCGACTGCAAAGGTCCATGCAGTCAGGGTAAAGACCCAAAGTAGTAGTGAGCCCTCATGACTACCCCAGGTCGCTCCCAAGCGATAAGGCGTTGGTAAGAAGCGATTTGAGTTCTGTGCCACGTTAGCCACTGAGAAGTCATTACTATAGAAAGACCAGGCCAGACAACCAAACGCCAGTGCGACGAAGCCGAAACAGGTAATAGCCATGGGTTTAGCTAGCACCACCAGCCGCCAGCGATGGGTAGCCAGACCGACTAACGGTAGAATAAATTGTATCAGCGCTACTGCCAGGGCAAAGTTAAGTGCGAGATTACCAATTTCAGGTATCATTAGGGTTCAGAACCTCGCTTCATGGCTTTTGCTTCAGCTTGTTTGATGGCTTCGGCAATTTCAGGAGACATGTAGTTTTCATCATGCTTGGCGAGCACCTCAGAGGCAACAAAATCGCCATTTTCCTGTAGCTTACCCATGGTGACGATGCCCTGCCCCTCGCGGAAAAGGTCAGGTAATATGCCGTCGTAAAGCACCCTGATATCGCCCTCATTATCGGTTAATTGAAACTCAACCTCGAGACTATCAGGGTCTCGTTTAACACTGTCTTTAACTACCAAGCCACCGACCCGGATGAGGACATTGGTTGGTGCCTCGCTCACTTGGGAGGGCGGATAGAATAGGTTGATGTTCTGCTGCATAGCATACAGCCCCAAACCAATGGCCACAGCCAGCCCACTAACAATGCTCAGTACAGTGATAAGTCTTCTTTTGCGTAACGGTCTCATAGGTTAGTCATCGCTGTTTGAATTCGTTTCAGTATTGTGTGTTTGCATGCGAAATTGCCTTGTTAACTGTTTCTCAAGACGCTTTTTAGTGGCAAAGGTGGTCATATACAGGCCAACAAATGTCAGCAAACCCAGGCCATAGCTAGTCCAGACAAAAATACCATGACCTTCCATCGTGAAAAATTCCGCCATCGTCATTCGCTTAGTCGCTCCCTAATCCAGCCCTTATCACCTTCGCGCTCTAGAACCTCATTGCGGATCCGATACATACTCAGCGCAGTACAGAAAATCAGCACTCCAAATATCATGAGCATGAGTGGTAATTTCATAGAGAACGGCAATAAAGACTCCCCTGTCACTGAAATAGTGTCCTGTTGGTGTAAGGTGTTCCACCAATAGACCGAATAATGAATAATCGGCACATTAATCACACCAACCATGGCGAGGACGCCGGCTGCCCGATCAGCCACTTCTCGATCCTCGAACGCATTGTGCAGAGCAATGAAGCCGAGATATAAAAATAACAGGATCAATTCCGACGTTAATCGGGCATCCCAAACCCACCATGTGCCCCAGGTCGGCTTGCCCCACAGAGAGCCGGTGGCAAGGGCTAAGAATGTCATCGCTGCACCCACAGGCGCAACGGCGATGGCCGTCATGGGCGCAAGTTTAATACGCCAGATGTATCCAACTGCCGCGGCAACTGCCATCACGACATAACCGACCATTGAGGCGATCGCAGTCGGCACATGAAGATACATAATCCTTACAGAATGCCCCTGTTGATAATCTTTGGGGGAATCATATAAACCGAAATACAGGCCGACCGATATCAGGATCAAACTGATCAGCATCATTGGTTTGAGTAACCAATCGGTTATTTCAAAATATGACTTAGGCGACGATAGCCTGTGAAACCATTGCCAGGTCATTGCATACTCTTTATTAACATTACCAAAGGATTAACCATTTTCATCAAACTTAGTTTATCGACACCTTCACCGCAGCGACTGAAACATAAGGCACTACCGCTAGCGATAACGCCAAATACGCGCCTAAATAAGCCAGTTGTCCAGTGTAATCTAATCCCATTGCCGCAGCCGAAACGGCGCTGGCACCAAAGATCAATACCGGTATAAATAACGGCAACACCAACATACTCAGCAGAACACCCGACTGCCGCAAGCCAACCGTAAGACCCATACCGACGGAACCAATCAGACTTAAAATCATAGTGCCGATTAATAAACTCAATATCAGAGCCAACATGGCCATCTGAGGCAGAAATAACATCACCCCTAAAACAGGTGAAATTACCACTAGCGGCAGTCCGGTGGTAAGCCAGTGACTGACCACTTTGGCCATGATTACCTGATATGGCGTCCCTGATTGAATAATCAACCATTCGAGGGTGCCGTCAAGATAATCATCACGGTACATCGACTCCAGAGACAACATCGCGGCCAACAGAGCGCAAACCCACAAAATCCCTCAGTGCATAAGGGTTAATGTCGAACCCTCCGGTGTGACAGC
>CAZLIR010000271.1:0-3114 GCA_964559635.1 uncultured Enterobacterales bacterium | reverse complement strand
TTGTAAAGTAGTGAATCATTAAATAAAACAGTATCTTGTGGAACAATACTAATGTTATTTCTCAAGCTATTCTGTGTCACATGAGCGATGTTTTGCTCATCAATCAGAATTTCTCCATCGTTTAAGTCGTAAAAACGATAAAGTAAGCGTGACAGCGTGGATTTACCGGCACCACTGTGACCGACAATCGCGACCTTTTCACCGCCTTTTATATCGAAATTGATACCTTTAAGAATAGGGCGCTCGGGATCATAAGCAAATGACACCTCATTAAACTGAATATGCCCGCGAGTGATCCTGATATCTGGCGCATCTGGTTGGTCCGATATCTCAGGCTCTTTTTCGAGTAATTTGAAGATCAAATCCATATCAGCCAACGCATATTTTATCTGACGATATACAATCCCTAAGACGCCGAGGGGGATAAATAACTGCAGTAAAAACGCATTAACAAGCACCAAATCACCAATGGTCATGGTACCTGCGACCACGCCATCGATGGCCAGATACATGACCAGCGTAACGCCCAATGCGATGATTGCTCCCTGACTAAAATTCAGCAATCCCATGGAGTTTTGACTCTTTACTGCCCAATGCTCCCATTCATCTAAGGTCTCGTCGTAGCGTCTAATTTCATTGTGTTCATTGTTAAAGTATTTCACTGTTTCATAGTTGATCAGGCTATCCATGGCTTGACCATTGGATTTTGAGTCGAGCTTATTAGTGATCAGGCGAAAATCCATACGCCACTCGGTAATTAAGAAGGTGAATACCATGTAAACAGCGACCGAGCCAAAAATCGCGGCAGTAAAGGTCCAGTCATAATTACCAATCAATACGATTGCTACCAGAGAGAATTCAACAATAATCGGCAAGATACTAAAGAGCAGATAGTTGAGAATGGTACTGACCGAGCGAGTTCCACGTTCTAGATCACGGCTGATACTGCCCGTTTTGCGTTCCAGGTGAAAACGCAGTGATAATTTGTGCAGATGACTCAAAACTCGGGTCGACAGGCGACGCATAGCGCGATAACGCACCTTAGAGAAAATGATACCGCGCAATTCATTAAACAAACTAGCGCTTAGTTTGAGTATGCCATAAGCCAAAATGAGAGAAACTGGAAGAATTAACATCTGCTCCGGTGCCGACTCGAGTGCATCAACTATCTTCTTCAGATATATCGGCACTGCAACATTGGCCATTTTAGCCAGAATTAAGCATGCAATTGCCAACATTGCCCGCCCTCTGAATTCGGTCAGGTAGGGCAACATACTTTTTAAGTTATGCCAGTCCCTGCGATTGTCATGCACAAAGGGCTTGTGAGGTTGTTCAGATGATTGTGTCGCTTTGTTTGAGCCGTGAACCGACGTTGATGGCATAGTCAGATGTCGCTTGGTTTAGTGATAATAACGTTATAGTATGCTATTGGATTACCAGATGAAAGATCAGCTGACTAGGGTGCTTAATCCAATGAATTCCGATGCTAGTGACAAAACATCACATTGTCATGATGTAGAGCCTTACGCACTACAAGTGCTCGGAGTTGATATGGAGCCTGAGTTTCCAGAGCATTGCATTATTATCATCGAACCGACCAATCAGGCTATTCACGATGCTTTTATGGTGGTCGAAGTCGAAGGTGACCAATGGTTCAGACAATTTAAATCGGAGCAGGGCAGAAATTACCTTTCGGCCTGTAATCCAGTGTACCCAGACATTGAGCTAGATGCCACCAATTGGCAGGTTCGTGGCATAATCAGACAGCGTAATGTTAATAATACAATCAAGCACTACAGCAACTAAATGGTGGCTTAGTTGGTGCTTAAATTAGCGGAATTTTAGTCTTAGGTATCCGAATACTCTCATTGGAGTGTCATGTCAGGCTCTGATAGGATAATAACCATTGATGTTATTTTTGTGGACTTACCAACGATGCGTTATGTGATTGCCAGTTTATTAGTCATGCTTGCTTCCCTGAATACTGCCTTCGCCGCTAATCAGCCTCAGCAGCAGTTGGAGTGCTTTGAGAGTTGTCTTGAGGCTCTCAAGGAAATGAAGAAGTATGCCCGTAATGGCAGTCCCCATGCACAAATTCTACTCGCACTGACCTATAAAACAGGCGAATTAGAGGTCGCTCAGGATGAAGATGCTGCCTGGAAATGGATGAAGCGTGCACGAAGTCAGTCGTTTCCACCAGCGATGTACTACTCAGCCCGTTGGTATCGCGAAGGCTATCGAACTGAAGTTGATACAGACAAGGCAGATGAATATCTTCAGCGCGCCGCAACTTTTGGCTACGCACCGGCGATGTATGAACTCGGTATTCGCATGCTTAACAAAGATCAATCGAGTGATGGCATGCGATATATTCATGCCGCAGCAGATAAGAATCATGCCAGAGCAAACCGTTTCTTAGAACGAATAGATACACTGGATATTCAATCGACTGACAATTTAAAACTTGATGATACTGCGGTTGATGAGGCACTGGTGACATATTCCGATGACAAATTGATTACCATAACGGGTTCAAAATTCTCTCCTGAGGGTATTTTCCTGAATGCCCTAGCAGCGATAAAGCAACAGGCTATCTACAACGACCGAGGCACCACTGGGAGCCATCTTAGCGATATTAAATGTGGTCAACCAGGTTCTGGCTGTCGGGTAATCAATATGGACGATGCTGTGATAAGTGCCGATATCTGGCTTAACAGCAGCTTTCGCCGCTAAATTAAACGCTACAGCCTCTTGAATTCTTGGATGTTACATTGGTCATAATATTGTAACATTCCCACAAGACGTAAATATTGCTGTCATTAAGTTGTAATAATCGTATCAGAAAATCCTCATCATCAATATTTAGTCTACTGGTGAATTTTATGACTGCGAAAATATTAATCATAGAAGATGAACAACCCATCAGAGAGATGCTGAGATTTTCCCTTGAACGTAAGAATTATTACGTTCTGGAGGCTGAAAGTGGTCATCAAGCGCTTGAAATCATGCTAACAAACCGGCCAGATCTGATCGTCTTAGATTGGATGATGCCCGGTGAATCCGGTATTCAAACGCTTAAAAGAATTAGAAATGACGATGTTCTCTCTGATATAC
>CAZLIR010000270.1:0-3133 GCA_964559635.1 uncultured Enterobacterales bacterium | reverse complement strand
TCATCATCTAGCTCAGCGGATATGGAGCAGTTTGCCAACGAAGTCGATTTATCCAATTTAGATAACGATAGTGCTACTGATAATCAGCCACTATCTGATCGTGAGAGTGAGTTTCTCTCTCAGGAAATGCAGCGTCCATCTACACCAGAGCGCAGTGAAACAGATACCGCGACCGAGAGCAATCCGCCACAGGCGTCAGAGCCGGAAACCGACATTCCGAATCCCGCCCAGGGTCGCGCGCACGGTGCCGAAGTGCTGGATAATCCAGAACTCGCAGATGATGATGTGAATGAGTTACTGGAGCGATTGAAAGTCGGCTTGTGGGTCGATTTGTACCATGCTGATGGCCAGAAAGTTCGGGCGAAGATCATGGCTATCATACCCTCAGTGGGTAAATACATTTTCGGTGACAGAGCAGGTAAAAAACTCACTGATTATAACCGTCAGGGTTTGTATGATGCACTCAAAACCGGTCGCGTTCGGCTGTCAGACATAGACACTGCTTACGACAAGACCTTGGAATCGGTCATTTCCAATCTGCGCATCATGAAAAAAGCCGAAGATGAGTAGTGAACGCCTAAATTATTCGTTAGTTTTCCTGTTCATCTCAGTATAAATCCAATTTATCAGAATAATAAAAATAAATAGCCTGTGTGCGTGCGGTATCTCGTTACAAAGGCTTGATTTATGTATAATATCCGCCCTGTGTGTATGGGCTACAACAGCAATTAAAACAAACATATGATATTAATCAGCTTATTAGTTGTATTATTCCTTGAGTATCAGTTTAAACTGAGTTCAGTCTTGGGCAATCGTCTCGGGGCTCGTGCACTGATGCCTGCTTGGTATGAGTTCTTTTCGCCACAACTAAGAAACACTAGTCCACGCATAAGTTACCTAATACTAGTCAGTCTTCCGGTGATTCTCGCGGTATGGCTGACTCAAATGGACGGCGACTTCTTTCTCGGTGTTGCACAGTTCTTCCTGACCATTCTCATACTCAGTTACAGTCTTGGCCCATTAGATCAAAATGCCCATCTGAAATCTTATTTTGAAGCACTCGAGCGTGATGATCTTCAGGCTGCCTTTATTGTGGTACAGGAAAATCTGAATCAGAAACAACACAAGGATTGTCCTGAGTCGAGTGAAGCACTCGGTCGACAGGTTACTGACTTAATCCTTAGGCAGTGTAATTTCCGCTTTTTTGGTGTGCTCTTTTATTACGTGCTTTTCGGTGTCGGCGGTGCACTGGCATACAATCTGATCTGTAATATTGAGTACCATGTCAGAGATGAAGAAGAATCAACCATGCATCCGGTGGCCAAACTGGTGCGCACCTGGATTGACTGGATCCCACAACGATTAACGGCGCTATTGTACAGCCTGGCTGGTGATTTCAATGGTGCTTTTGCACGATTTCTCCCATTCGCCCTCAAGAGCGGCTCACAATCAGACGGTATGTTAGAGCAGACCGGTATTGGTGCGATGGGATTAGATTTTGATAATAGAGAATTAGACATAATTACAGAAAACAGAGAAGCTCTGGCATTGGTTTCGCGAGCGACGAAGGTGCTCATCCTGATCATCGCGATAATGACCGTGTTTGGCTTGCTGACATAACTTAACAAGGTAAGGATGATGGCTACATCAGATAATCACGATTTAGATCCTCAAGAAACGCAAGAGTGGCTGGAGTCGCTGGATGCGGTACTCGAAGCGCAAGGGCTTGAGCGTGCGCACTATTTATTGGAGCAGCTTATTGATAAAGCGCGTCGCTCCGGTGCTTACTTGCCATACGATGCAACAACAGCGTACTTAAATACCATTCCACCGTCGCATGAGGCGCGTCTGCCCGGCAATATGGAATTGGAAAAGCGTATTCGAGCGATTATTCGTTGGAACGCAATCGCCGTGGTACTTCGTGCTACCAAGAAAAATTTAGAGCTAGGGGGGCACTTGTCGAGCTTTGCTTCCTCAGCCACCCTCTACGATGTTGCTTACAACTACTTTTTCCATGCTGCAACAGAAACTCATCCTGGTGATCTGGTTTATTTCCAGGGTCACGTTTCGCCCGGTATCTATGCACGAGCGTTTTTGGAAGGGCGCTTTACCGAGGAGCAGATGGATAACTTCCGTCAGGAAGTCAATGGTGATGGTCTATCCTCCTATCCCCATCCGTGGTTAATGCCTGATTTCTGGCAATTCCCAACGGTATCTATGGGCTTGGGACCGATACAGGCGATTTATCAAGCGCGCTTTTTGAACTACCTGCAAGACCGTGAACTCATTAACAACAGCAATCGCAAAGTCTGGTGTTTTACCGGTGATGGTGAGATGGACGAGCCGGAATCGCTGGGTGCGATTTCGCTGGCTGGCCGTGAAAAACTCGATAATTTAATCTTTGTTGTGAACTGTAATTTACAGCGTTTGGATGGTCCGGTTCGTGGTAACGGCAAGATTATTCAGGAGCTCGAGGGTTCATTCCGAGGTGCAGGTTGGAACGTCATCAAGGTCGTCTGGGGCCGTTATTGGGATCCGTTGATTGCCCGTGATGTCGATGGTGAGCTGTTACGTGTTATGAATGAAACAGTCGACGGCGAATACCAAAATTGTAAAGCACTCGGTGGTGCTTACACACGTGAGAATTTCTTTGGCAAGTCTGAGGTGACTAAAGCCATGGTCGCTAATATGTCTGATCAGGACATCTGGCGACTGAATCGTGGTGGTCATGATCCCACCAAGGTTTATGCTGCTTATCACGCAGCGATGAATCACAAAGGGCAACCGACAGTGATTCTGGCAAAAACAGTGAAAGGCTACGGTATGGGTGAGAGCGGTGAAGGTAAGAATATCGCACACCAGGTCAAGAAGATGGACATTGAGGCGATTCGCCAGTTCCGTGACCGCTTTAAGATCCCATTCACTGATGATCAGTTGGAAGAGGTGCCATACTACAAGCCAGAAGAGGATGGCGAAGTCATTCAATACATGAAGCAAAAGCGTGCTGCGTTGGGTGGTGATTTTCCATCGCGTCGTTCAACAACGGATGTTGAATTAGAGGTGCCAAAGCTCAAAGCTTTTGAGGCCATCACCAAAGGATCGGGTGAACGTGAGATCTCAACCACCATGGCGT
>CAZLIR010000269.1:0-3134 GCA_964559635.1 uncultured Enterobacterales bacterium | reverse complement strand
TGTGGTAACACATATCATCCATGGTCACAGGCACGGTGGTTTGATTGCCCTGAATCACATTGCCCAGAGAATCCCCGACCAGCAGACACTCAATGCCTGCCTGTGCTACAAGCTTGGCAAAACTGGCGTCATAGGCTGTGACTGTGGCAAAGCGTTGCTGCTCAGCTTTCAGTGCTTGTAATTTCGGTAATGTCATCATGCTCATAAACTAGACCCTTCAAGAGAGGTGGCGATCATATCAGGTTTAGAGGGATTTTCTAGGGTTGTATGCTAGTTCAGGAAGCAAATGGCACAGGATTGAAATAATGTCGGCCCGGTTGCACGTTCAGAATGCGAGATTTTAGTTGTTCGTAGTCAGTTTCATTATTAATAATATCCAGACCGGATGCATTTACAATCAGCAAAGGACAATCGTTGAAATAGTGAAAATAACGGGCATAGGCATCGGCAATTTTTTTCAGGTAATCGGATTGGATCAATTGCTCAAAGTTATTCTTCCGTTGTCGGATCCGTTTAACCAAGACATCGGTTGGTGCTTGCAAATACACCACTAAATCCGGCTTCGGTGCATCGATGGTCATGTTGGAGTAGACCTGACGATAGAGCTCGAGTTCGTCCGGGTCCAGCGTCGCCTCGGCAAACAACATATCCTTACCAAGGACAAAATCAGCTATTCGACAGCTGTGAAACAAATCGGATTGTGGAATGTTCTGTAATTGCTTGGTGCGCTGGAATAAAAAGCATAACTGAGTGGGTAACGCCATTTTTTCCGGATCTTGGTAAAACTTCTCAATGAAGGGATTTTCCTGAGTCTGCTCCAGAATCGTCTGACCATTCAAATCTTCCGCAAGACGCTTAGCCAAAGTGGTCTTACCAACACCAATCGGACCATCAATGGCAATGTATTCTGGAATCTTATGATGGCTCAATTTTTTCTAACCCTTCTGT
Organism: uncultured Enterobacterales bacterium; assembly: GCA_964559635.1. GTDB lineage: Bacteria > Pseudomonadota > Gammaproteobacteria > Enterobacterales > CAXRAF01. The sequence continues at coordinate 2,186 of CAZLIR010000269.1, read as the reverse complement.
TGAAACGTTCTGCAATGCATCCTGTATGCTGCTATTGTCCGGTAGCAGAAGATCTGGGTCAAGTTCTGCTAACGGCAGCAGCACAAAATTTCGCTCGTTCATGCCGTAATGAGGAATGGTTAAGTGCTCAGACTGGATGGTTTGCATGCCATACAGAATGATATCCAAATCAAGTGTCCTCGCAGACCAGTGCCCAGCAGAGCGGTCGCGTCCCTGCTGCTGTTCAATAGATTGACAAGTTGCCAGTAATTGCTCGGCAGAGAGAGACGTGGTTATTCTTGCTACGGCATTGATGTAATCTGGTTGCGCCATCCCACCCATTGGCCGTGAGCGGTAGAGTGATGATGCCGTCACTTGATCAATATCCGCAGCCGTAGCTAAAGCTTCGATTGCCTTTGCGATTTGCTTAGTTGGCTCGCCCAAGTTACTTCCTATACCAATATATGCTGTGACTTGATGCTGCATTAACGGAACTGATTTTTTCGTGACTTACGTTTTCTGGGGTGGTTTTTTAGACCTTTTAGCATTCCGCTCTGTTCTTCTGTTGAGACTTCCTGAAATTGCGTCCACCATTCTGCTGCATCACTGGGGATTTCTTTGACCTTGGCTCGCAACACCAGAAAATCATATGCCGCACGGAAGCGCTTGTGTTGAAAAAGTGTCGAAATTCGTTTGCCGCGCCGCGATTCCAGGCGGTGCTGGAGTAACCACACATCGCGAATAAACTGGGTGAAACGGCGCGGAATAGATATGAGTTTTACCTGCGCTTCGACCACCTGTGTCGTGGCTTGTTGCATCGCCTCGGCGGGTGAGTAACCATCGAGCATGAGCTCATGTTTAAGGCGTTGCACTGGCCACCACAAAAAGCAGGCATAAAGAAACGACGGATTGACCGGCTTTTCTTCTTTGATCCTAAGATCGGTATTCTCAAGCGCGAGGTTAATAAAGGGGCGACAAAACGGCATTTCAGTCAAACAAACATGGGTTTGCGGCAGGAGTACCGCAATGATTTGCTCGCTCTCTAACTGCTGAAAAGTGATTTTGCTATGACCTGCCAGGAGCATTTTCTGGCTTTCATCCCACAGACGACCGCCAGAGATATTTAATAATAATTTTCCTAGTTGTTTTATGGGCTCAAGCGTTTTGGCTTCGATGTCGAGGTTGAGTTTTGCTGCCAGTCGAATGGCACGTAACATTCTGACCGGATCTTCCTGATAGCGCTTAACCGGATCGCCAATCAGACGCAATTGCCGACGTTCAATATCAGCTAGCGCATCACAGTAATCCAACACAGTAAAATTACTGATGTCATAGAACAGGGCATTGACGGTGAAATCGCGCCGCATGGCATCTTCTTCAATCGTACCGTAGACATTGTCTCGAATAATACGACCATCCTCATGCAATTCACCGGAGGAGCCCTCGTCGTGATGCCCTCTGAAGGTCGCGACTTCAATTATTTCCCGACCATAGAGAATGTGCGCCAGACGAAAGCGTCGTCCGATCAGCCGTGAGTTTTTGAACAGCGATTTCACTTCTTCGGGTTTGGCATCGGTGGCTATGTCGAAATCTTTCGGTTGAACACCCAATAAGAGATCGCGCACAGCACCGCCCACCAGACAGGCTCTGAAGCCAGAGTTGTTCAATCGATAAAGTACCTTGAGCGCATTGGCAGAAATTTGATTGCGACTGATCGGGTGATCAGAGCGGCTAATAACGCGAGGTTCTGTGGTCATATAAACGTATTTATGTTTTTGTTTTTATTACTCATGTCAGTAGATAAGTTCTACTCTGCTAACGGCTAATCAGATCTTATCAGCGATAATTCAGCTCGTTTGATAGTCATGATAGCAATCCTCATGAAAATAAGATAGTTATCATGCTGTGGCGAGTTTTACTCTGATGTCGTGAAATTGGCTCGGATCCCAGTGTTTAATGGCCCAGTCGAACAGGGCATTTATGGAGGAGAAATCACTGACAGACTCTGGCAATGGTTGATTCAGAAAGGACAGCACCTGATAGAGATTTTCTAGAGGGGTTGTGTCGTCGATGGCGCTGGCATGGGTTTGCTTTGATAATTTACTGCCATCCGGGTGTATGGCCATCGGCAGGTGACCAAAGCGTGGTGCTGATTGTCCGAGCATGTTAAATAAATACTGCTGCTGACAGGTGGAATGGGCTAGATC
>CAZLIR010000268.1:0-3140 GCA_964559635.1 uncultured Enterobacterales bacterium | reverse complement strand
TTGCTGCGATCTCATCGATTCTTGGTAAATTACCAACGAATGAAGAGTATCAAGCCTATATGACAGAGATTGATACCATGGCCTCGGACATCTATCGCTACATGAATTTTCATGAAATTGAGAGCTTCCAAGAGGCGGCTGCCAATGTGACGATCCCGGTGGTCCAGAAAGAAGTTGTCTCAATGGCATAAACACATCATAAAGTGTGACTGACAGAGCCGGCTATTGCCGGCTTTGTTGTAATTGTAAGAATTTCTTTGCAGCTGTTTGATTTTTGTTCGATAAAGCCTATTATGTGCCTTCGAAAATCAATCAAGGACCATACTAATGTTGCAATTGACAAGGCTCGTCTTGATTTTATCACTGGTTTTAGCTGGTAATTCAGTACTACTGGCTGAAGAAAAAGCAGATACGAAACCAGCTGAGAAAACCAAGGAAGCTAAAGAAGAAAAAGCCGACAAAGGCAAAGACAGCAAAGATAAAAAGAAAGATAAGAAAGACAAAAAGAAAACTATTGCTGAACAAATCAAAGACAAAAAAGCGCACACTGGCTTTTTGAATCTCTACCAAGACGAAGAAACCGGCTCAGTCATGATGACTCTAACTGACGACCAACTCAACAAACCATTTATTTATTTTGCACACACTGTTAATGGTGTTCTGGCTGCTGGTCACTTCAAAGGTAATTTCCGCGATAATAAATTACTCGAATTCCGCAAAGCGCATAATAAAATTGAAATTATCTCTAAGCGTCCTAACTACTACATTGACCCAGATAGTGCACTCATTCGTTCACAAGGGACTAACGAGAGTGAAGCCGTATTAGCGAGCATAAAAATTGAATCTAGCGATAAGAAGAAAGGCGAATATCTCCTGAAGATGGATGGTACTTTCCTAGGTGAAGCCATTCACAAAGTCTCACCTTATCCACGTCCTCGTATGCCAGGAGCTCCACCAGCGCCACCTCGCTTCAAGTTGGGTAAGCTGAGCAAAGGCAAAACAAAATATGTTGGCCTTCGAAGCTATCCAAAGAATACTGACGTAACGGTTGAATATGTATTTGACAACCCTGCCCCATCAGTTGGCGGCGGCGCAGAAGTCACTGACCCACGTAATGTCAGCATTCAATTACAGCACTCTTTCATCGAGATGCCTGACAACGATTTCAAACCACGTCGTGATGATGCGCGTTTAGGTTATTTCACCGAGCAGGTAACTGATCTGACCTCTGACAGCTGGGCACCTTATCGCGATGTGATTAATGTCTGGAATCTGGTCAAGAAAGATCCAACGGCTGAGTTATCAGAGCCTGTAGAGCCAATCACATGGTGGATTGAAAACACCACGCCTGTTGAATGGCGTGACACCATTAAAGAAGGCGTTCTCGCCTGGAACCAGTCATTTGAAAAGGCCGGTTTCAAGAATGCGATGGTCGTCAAGGTACAGCCTGATGATGCCGAATGGGATGCTGGTGATATTCGTTACAACGTCCTTCGTTGGACCAGCTCTCCTCGCCCACCCTTTGGTGGTTACGGACCGAGTGTGACCAATCCACTGACGGGTGAAATCATCGCAGCTGACATCATGCTTGAGTATGTATTCATGAAGAACCGCTGGTTACAGGGTGATCTTTATACGCAAGGTGGTGACATGACGGCTAAGTTCCCTGAACTGGAAGAGTCACATAAGTACTGCAGTTATGGTCATAATCTGCAAGCTGACCTAATGTCTGCACGCGCCATTCTCGACGCGCAAGGCCTGGATATGGCTGAGAGCGAGCGTCTGACGAAAGAAGCATTGATCATGTTAATCCTGCATGAGGTAGGTCATACACTAGGTTTGAACCACAACATGCGTGCCTCTCAGCAATACAACGAGGTTGATATCCACAGTAAAGAAATTACTAAGGGTAGCCTGACTGGATCTGTGATGGACTATGCACCGACAAATATTGCACCTCCTGGTATCGAGCAAGGTCACTATGCCGATATTCGTCCGGGTGCATATGATGATTGGGCCATTGAGTATGGTTACTCACCAGCACTTGCTGATGCCGAAGCCGAAGAAAAACGTCTGCAAGCGATTCTGGCACGTTCTACCGAAGCTGGTTTAGCATTCGGTAACGATGCTGATGATATGCGAGCACCTGGTCGTCACATCGATCCACGCGTCATGATTGGTGATATGTCTTCAAACGCTATCGCCTACTCAGAGGGTCGTGCCAAGTTGATCAAAGACACCTTTGGTAAACTCATGGAGCGCTCGACAACAGAAGGCGAGTCTTACCAAGAACTCACCACCATGTTCAATGTATTGTTCCGCGGCTATGTCAGTGCCATAAATATTGCCACACGTTATGTTGGCGGCGTCTACATTGATCGTGCAGTTGTGGGACAAGAGGGTGCAACGCACCCTTACACGCCTGTCAGTGAGGCCGATCAACGTCGCGCTATGAATTTAATCGCAGACTATATGTTTGCGCGAACTTACTTCCTGAGGCAAATGATTACTTCCAGTACCTACAAGTTCAACGTCGTGGTTTCAATAACTATGGCCGTAACGAAGATCCAAAGGTACATGATATGTGGCTGAACGCTCAGCGCGCTCTTTTAAACCACCTGATGCATCCAAATGTCTTAAAGCGTATGACAGATACCTCTATGTACGGCAACACTTATAGCTTGAATGAGATGATGAATGATCTCACAAAGGCTATCTTTGACGCTGACCGTAAGGGTAACGTCTCAACCGTTCGACAGAATCTGCAGGTTGAGTATGTCAAGCGCCTGATTGGAGCCTCTGGCCTGAAGGGTAAGACACGCTATGATAACTTCACTGTCTCTGCTGCAATATATCAATTGCAACAGATTGAGAAGAACTACACATCTAGTCGTGGCAACCTATCGACCAAGTCACACCGTAATTACATCGGTTGGTTGATTAAGGATGCGTTCCAACAGTATGACTAATCTAAAGTCTGATACTGTGCTCAATAGCAGTATCAATTAGATATCAAAGGGCTGATTTTTCAGCCCTTTTTTATTGTGTTGAGTTATCAAACATTCTCACCTAATATGTCAGGCATAATTGATCTGTCCATAAACTTGGAGATATTTCATGGCAGCCTCAGATAAAGCCAA
>CAZLIR010000267.1:0-3148 GCA_964559635.1 uncultured Enterobacterales bacterium | reverse complement strand
GGCTAATACCAAAGAAAAAATCATGAATGCGGCTGAAGTTTTGTTTGCAGAACAGGGCTTTAGCGAGACTTCCATGCGCCTGATCACCAGTGTCGCACAGGTCAATTTAGCCGCAGTTAATTATCATTTCGGGTCTAAGAAAGACTTGATTCAAGCCGTTATAGACCGTTATTTCATCCGCTTTTCAGGTAAAGTTCATATTGCCTTTACCGATTTGGAAGATAATGAATCCGTTGAGATGACGGAAATACTGGAAGCCTTATTGATACCTGTTATCGAACTTGATGAGGCAAACACCGATAGTGCAGCCAATTTCATGCGCCTATTAGGTCGTGCATACACTGAATCACAAGGACACTTAAAAGTATTCTTAAGTGAAAAATATGGTTACCTTCTGTCTCAGTTTACTCGACTTGTGCACAAAGCAAATCCAGATTTAGATAACAACGAAGTATTCTGGCGCCTTCATTTTATGCTCGGAACTATGGTGTTCGCCATGGCAGGGCATCAGGCACTGAAGGACATTGCTGAAGCCGATTTAAACGAAACCGTTGATACGCAACGGATGATTGATTACTTAATACCATTTCTCACAGGCTCAATGCAGAGCCCAACCTCATTGGAGATAAACTAATGCTATTACAGCTGACTGTATTACTACTTGTTGCAGCCTATTGTTTATATCAGCGCAAGTCCTTTGAAATAGGATTGACTGCTGTATCAATCGCTCTGGTTATTGCTACCATGACTACTGGCTTCAGTGTCATCCCTTGGGCCATTGTGTTGCTGACTGCCACATCATATTTCATGCCGGACTTACGCCGCGAATTGGTCACTAAACCAATCTATGAAATCTTCAAGAAGATGATGCCATCCATGAGTGATACAGAAAAGGATGCGCTAGAGGCAGGTGATGTTTGGTTGGATAGAGACTTATTCCAGGGCAAGCCTGATTGGGACAAGATCATCCAAATTTCCAAGCCGCAAATGACGCAAGAAGAATTAGATTTTCTGAACAATGAAACTGAGCAGTTATGCGAAATGCTTGATGAATGGCAGATCAGTCAGGATATGGATATGCCACCGGAGGTTTGGCAGTTCATTAAAGATAGCGGCTTCTTAGGCATGATTATCCCAAAGAAATACGGTGGTAAAGAATTCTCTGCCTATGCGCATTCGACAATTGTGAACAAAATATCGACTCGCAGTGTTACTGCAGCAGTATCTGTTATGGTGCCTAATTCACTAGGGCCTGCAGAATTATTAATCCATTATGGTACCGATGCCCAGAAAGATCGCTATCTACCGGGCCTTGCTGTCGGTAAAGAAATTCCATGCTTTGCTTTAACGGGTCCATCAGCTGGTAGTGATGCTGGCGCGATGACTGACTTCGGTACCGTCAAGATGGGTGAGCATGAAGGTGAGGAAGTTCTGGGAATCGAGGTTACCTGGAACAAACGATATATCACCCTTGCTCCTGTGGCGACAGTACTGGGACTAGCGTTCAAGTTATACGACCCAGAAGGATTGATTGGAGACAAAGAGGACATAGGCATTACTTGCGCACTTATTCCAACCTCACACCCCGGTGTTAAGACGGGTGATCGTCACTTACCGATGAATCAGGCATTTATGAATGGTCCGACCTATGGTGATAAAGTATTCATTCCTATGGACTGGGTTGTCGGTGGACAGGAATATGCCGGTAGAGGTTGGCGTATGCTGGTTGAATTACTCTCCATTGGGCGCTCAATTTCACTCCCAGCCATGGGTGTGGCGAGCGGTAAGGCAGGGTATCGTTACACTGGTGCGTATGCCCGAATTCGTGAGCAATTCAATACCCCAATCGCTAATTTTGAAGGTATCCAGGAGCCACTGGCACGTATTGCCGGTATGACATACCGTCTGGAAGCTTGCCGTCGTCTCACTTCCCACGCCATTGATTTAGGCGTTAAACCATCGGTTATTTCTGGTATTGCTAAATATCATATGACTGAGATGGGACGTAGCGTTGTCGATGACAGTATGGATATTCATGGTGGTCGCGCCATCATCATGGGTGAACGTAACTATATGGCCGTTGCTCATATTGCTAATCCGGTAGCGATTACCGTTGAGGGCGCCAATATACTTACCCGCAACCTGATGATCTTTGGTCAGGGAGCAGTGCGCTGTCATCCATGGGTTTATGAGGAAATGCTGAGTGTCGCCAATCCGGATCCTAAAGCAGGTCTGAAGCAATTTGACCGCGCATTCTTCTCACACATTGGTTACAGCATTAGTAACTTTGTCCGCACGGTTTGGCTGGGTCTGAGCGGCGCTAGATTCACCTCTGCGCCGGTAGCTGGTGAAACTGAGCAGTATTATAAGCAATTAACTCGCATGAGCTCTGCCTTGGCATTTGTTTCCGATGTTGCAATGTTGATTGTGGGTGGAGATTTAAAACGCCGTGAGCGCCTCTCAGCACGTCTTGGTGACGTTTTGTCACACCTGTATATGTCTACCGCCGTTTTGAAGTTCTATGAGGATGAAGGACGTCAGTCAGATGATCTCGCTTATGTTCACTGGAACATCCAGAACAGTTTAGCGGATATCCAAACTGCCTTTACGGAATTCTTCCGTAACTTCACCAAAAGCAAATTATTGAATAAAGTGCTACATCGTTTGGTATTCCCTTGGGGTGTTAGCTATTCAAAAGCTTCCGATCGACTCGATCAGGCAGTGGTTGAGCCAATGCTCTCAAATACTCTGATGCGTCAGCGTATTACCTATCCTATGTATGTTTCTGACAAGGCGGATGATGTCACGGGACGCATTGAGCATGCCTTCAACGCGGTACTGCTGGGTGCTGAGTCGGAGCGTAAGCTCAGCCGAGCAATCAAAAAGGGTGAGGTTGAGAAGTGTCGTGATCTCGAGGACACCATTAAGCTCGCACTTGAGAATGGTATTTTAAGCGATCGCGAAGCGACCCTCATTCGTGAGGCAAATGCTGCGCGTTGGGATGCTATTCAGGTGGATGCTTATGCCCCAGAGTGGTTCGAGAAGTTCAATCCTGTTCAAGAACCTGAGCATCAGTCAGCAGCCTAATCAATTCATACCTAAGAGTTTCATCATTGTCAGCAAACACTGGCAATGGTGAGATGTTCTT
>CAZLIR010000266.1:0-3191 GCA_964559635.1 uncultured Enterobacterales bacterium | reverse complement strand
GTTATAGCAATTGCTATTGCGATAGGAATTATAAATTCAAATCGGGTTTATGGATAGAGCAGTACGACGATTGTCTTCAATGGAGCATTACTCCGCTTTTTCGAAGATAAATATAAAACGATCAGTTTTACGCCGAATTTCCGGAGCAAACACTGATTTGCTGTAGTCATCCTCTGGATTTCTTAACAGATCTGATTCAATAACTAATTTAAAACCAATTTTTTGTAGTTCGGCTGCGACGACGGAGGATTCGACTCGATGCAATGATTTAGCATCTTTGATTCCACGACCCTTGGCATTATTGTGATCAATAACGACTAGGCGCCCGCCAGGCTTTAATGACTTGTATACCTGAGTCATCACCGGCGTGACAGGGACATCCCATCCTTTATCCTTGAAGTACATATCATGTACTCCGAGTATGACAAAGGCACTATCAAATCGATTTTCTCCGAGTTTGAGATCATCGGCTTCACTATCCAGACGAGTGACATTTTTCAAGCGATTATTAGACAGACGACTGCTTAGTTGTACGCCAACAAACCCCAGATAGGCATTATTATTGTGTAATACCACTTCACCCTTGTCGCCAACAACCCGAGATAAAATTTCCGAGTAGTAACCGCCGCCGGCAAACAGATCCAAGACATGATCGCCCGGCTTTACGCCAACAAGTTGAATAATTTCTCTCGGTTTACTGGTTTTATCACGCTTTAAATCGGCCTCAAGACGACCGGATAACTCGAAGTCAGCTAGGCTAACGGCTGAGATCACCAGGAGTGATCCTAGTAATAGAAATTTTGCGAAACTATGCATGAGAGTCCCTTCCGTATACGTATAAGCACTAGCCTATTCTAACCAGCTAGCAGAAGATTGCTGTTACTAAATGTAAGTGAATGTATTGCCACCGAAGATTAGGCAGATTTGACTGCCTGAAATTTGGAGTGTGATATATTGCTTCGTACTGATAAACGAGATGTGAATACGATGCCCAAATTTCTTAAAACTTGGATACCCATTATTTTACTCACCATCATCGCGCTGATAGTGGCCTTTCGTTATGTTAATCCTGCCCCGCCGTCAAGTATCACCATTGCAACTGGGAGGGCAGATGGTGTCTATTACGATTTTGCCCAGCAGTATCAATCATTACTGGCGAGTGAAGGGTTTACACTCAACATTGTAGAAACTGCTGGTTCACAAGCAGCTCTGGCGAAGCTTAAAAATGGTGAAGTCGATGTGGCATTTGTGCAGGGTGGTGTTGCCGGTAATACCGATCATGACAATTTAACTACCTTGGCAAGTTTATTTTATGAGCCAGTGTGGTTATTTCACCGCAATAACTCTACCGAGCTGACCTATCTGAATGATCTTGAAGGACTGAAAGTTGCGATAGGGGAAGCCGGCAGTGGAACGCAGTTGTTAGCCACAAAATTACTCGAAGAAAACCAGATTAATACCACCAATACGACCCTATTAAGTCTGTCGACCAAAGCGGCAGAGGAAGCGTTAATCGCAGGTGAGATAGATGCCTTCATTACAGTACTCAATGCCAGTTCACCACTGTTGAGTGAACTCGTTAAAGAGCCAAGCATTGAAATACTGAGTTTCAAACGGGCACTGGCCTATTCCCGTCAGTTACCTTTTTTGAAACCGCTGACCATTGGTGAAGGTATGATATCTCTGAAGGATAATATTCCCTCGCAGCAGATTGAGTTGATTGCTGCGACTGCGAATCTTGTTGCCACTGAAGAATTGCACCGTGATCTGGTCAGGGTGATCCTGAAAGCCGCCACCAAGGTTCACAAATCGAGCGGTATTTTTGAACGTACCAACGAATTTCCTAATAATTTATATGTTGATATCCCCATGGATCCAGATGCTGACCTGTATCTGCAGTCTGGAGATACCTGGCTCGAGCGCATGCTACCATTTTCAGTCGCCTCCAATATCAAACGACTGATTATTATATTACTGCCGTTGCTCACCCTACTGATCCCACTGACCAAGGGTGCTCTGCCACTCTATCGCTGGCGAATTCGATTCAAGATTTTTAAGTGGTACGAGGTGCTCAAAGAAGTTGACTCACGCGTGACCCAATTAAAGGATGATGAGATTAATGAGGAGATTGCGCGGGTCACTAAGCTGTTATATGAAGTGAAAGATCAGACCGATGTGCCGCTGTCTTACATGGGTGAGTACTACGATTTACAGTTGCATATTAATTTGGTGTTAGAAAAGCTCGAACGCGTCGCGGAAAAGCGCTTACAATAAAAAATGCCGCTCAATGAGCGGCATTTCGGTGATTAAAATCGACTGTCCCTACTCCATACGGATGGCATCAAAGAGAATATCAACAGCTGGGAAATTGCCCTCTGAATCAACCGGATTCCATAATGCAAAGGGTATCGATACCTGCTCTAAGCTTAAGCCCTCCGCAACAATATCTGCGACTGGAATACGATATTCTTCCCAGCCATTGCCCAGATCCGTTGCGGTGTAATTAACTAGGAACATCGATGATGCACTACCATCTGAACCCTCTAACTTCACCTCAAGATTAGCCACAACCGCTGGCTTCTTAATCGCAAACACCAGATCACTGGCACTGTATGCGGTTAAATCAACGGCATTTTCATTGGTAATCCAGGCACCACCAAATGCACCACCGGGATATGCGAATTGCACGCTCTCTGCCCCGTCGATTGCATCGGTTGAGTTTGAATAACTCGGCTCACCGCCGGCACCAAAGCGGCTCAGTGCCAAGCCGGTACCAAAATCGTTGAAGCCCGTCAGGATGGCCTGATTAATATCTGCCTCACCAGTCGCGCCACCGACAGTTTCCTCATTTACATCGAGCGCTGGTGGTGGATCGGCGACAAAGCCATCTTTCTCGTAGACTCGAACATAGTCAACATACATTGTTTGAGGAAATACCGTGGTGGCATCAGGATTGCCCGGTAACGTTCCCCCAACGGCAACATTTAGTAAGAAGTGGAAGCTACGCTGAAACTCCTTCATGTCATCGAGGATTGGCAATTGATGAGCCTGAACACCATTCACATACCAAGTGATGAATTCTGGTGTCCAGTCAACCATAAACTCGTTATAGCCGGCACTAAAATCGGCGCTATTGGTGTAAGTGCGCGAATTAAAGTTATAGGCCTGATTACCATTGACATAATGAATGG
>CAZLIR010000265.1:0-3194 GCA_964559635.1 uncultured Enterobacterales bacterium | reverse complement strand
CCTTGGGCAAACTCGCACCCCATGAACAACAGCTTTTTGCCTGGATGAGTCCACATAAAGGCATAGTAGGCACGCAGATTAGCGAATTTCTGCCAGGCGTCACCGGGCATTTTATCCAACATAGAGCCTTTACCATGGACAACCTCATCATGACTGATGGGCAAAATAAACTGCTCATCGAAGGCATAGATCAGACCAAAGGTCATCTCACTATGATGATGCTTACGATGTATCGGGTCGCGCGCAACATAACTCAGGGTGTCATTCATCCAGCCCATATTCCATTTGAAACCAAAGCCCAGGCCGCCTTCGTGGGTCGGTTTAGACACTTTGGGCCAGGCTGTGGATTCTTCAGCCACGGAGAATACGCCCGGATGCGTTGCGTAAAGTTCTTCATTGAAACCTTTAAGAAACTCAATGGCCTCTAGATTCTCATGACCACCATGAATGTTTGGGATCCATTCGCCATCATTACGGGAATAGTTACGATAGAGCATGGAGGCGACTGCATCGACGCGGATGCCATCAATGTGATAGCGATCGATCCAATGCAGTGCACTAGCGCGAAGAAAATTCTGCACTTGCGCAGACGCATAGTTATAAATGTAGGTGTTCCAATCCGGATGAAATCCTTCCCGAGGGTCTTCATATTCATACAAGGCGGTGCCATCGAAACGCGCTAATCCGTGATCATCGGATGGGAAATGACCAGGTACCCAATCAATGAGTACACCAATATCGGCCTCGTGACAGGCCTCAATCAAGGCCTTCAGATCTTCGCTGTTGCCATGACGCGATGTCGGTGCAAACAAACCGACCGGCTGATAGCCCCAGGAGCCATCAAAGGGATATTCACTGATTGGCATGAACTGCACATGTGTGAAGCCCATTGCTTGGACATACGGCACTAACTCTGCGGCAATCTCGCGATAGTTTAGAAAGCGACCATGCTCGCCGCGACGCCACGAGCTCAGATGTACCTCATAGATACTGATTGGCTTATCTAACTCACAACGTGAACCACGCAACGACATCCACTCATCATCAGACCAGGGATAGTATCGGTGTGCCACAACTTTCGACGCTGTATTCGGTCGATGCTCGGCTTCTGAGCCCACAGGATCGCTTTTCAGTGGCAAGGCTCGACCGTTACTGTCACGGACCTCAAACTTATAGTTAGCACCCTCTACCACACCGGGAATGAAGATATCCCAATAACCGGCCTCATGATGTTTGCGCATCACATGACGACGGTTGTCCCAATCATTAAAGTCACCAACCACAGCAACCCGACTGGCATTCGGGGCCCAGACCACAAATGAGGCACCACTGACGCCATCTAATTCCCGCGTATGGGCACCCAGAACCTGATACAGGTGCTTATGACCACCATTATTGAGCAGGTAAAGATCGAGATCGCCAAGCACCGAAGCAAATCGATAGGTATCCTCGACATCCGTCTCATAATGTCCGTAGGTAATCTTAAAGTGATACGGAAATGGTTTTTTGCGTTTGGTTTCAGCCACAAATACACCCTCTTTCAGGTGTTTCATCACCGCCACCGTCTTACCATTAGATTTATTAATCAGTTTTACAGACGTTGCGTAAGGTTGATAAGTGTAAACGGTCAGATAACCTCGTGAATCATCCATATGCATGCCCATGAATCCAAACGGATTACTGTGTTGGGCACTGAGGTAGGCATCTATCTGATCGTAGGATACTGGCATCTTTGTCACCTAACAGGTCTTAATGTGCCAGATTCGATCGACATAGTCTTGTATCGAACGATCAGAGTTAAACTTACCCATCATCGCGGTGTTGATGATGGCCTTTTTAGCCCAACCTGCCGAGTCTTTAAAGGCGCTGTCCAATAATTCATGAGCACGCTTATAGTCGGCAAAATCGACCAGTACGCGGTAGGGGTCATCAGTCATTAGGTTACGGCGAACTTCCGATAACTCACCAGGATTTCCCGGGGTAAAGTAATCAGACTCTAACCAATCTAAGCAGGCCTTTAAGTCGACATCATGATTATAGATGTCTGCCGGATCATAGCCCTCTTTATTGAGCGCTTTCATCTCGTTTACTGTCTTACCGAAGATAAAGATATTGTCCTCACCAACGGCTTCAGCAATTTCAATATTTGCGCCATCGAGTGTCCCGATGGTCACAGCACCATTCAGCGCCAACTTCATGTTACCCGTACCAGAGGCCTCTTTACCGGCAGTAGAAATTTGCTCTGAAACATCGGCAGATGGAATAATTTTCTCAGCTAAACTAACTCGATAATTGGCGAGAAACACCACCTTGAGTTTGCCTTTGATGCGAATGTCATTATTTATGCGGTCAGCGATTTTATTGATAGCGTAAATAATTTCTTTTGCTAAATAGTAGCTCGGTGCCGCTTTGGCTGAGAAGATGAAAACCCTTGGATGCATGTCATCATCGGGGTTATTCAGCAACCGACGATAGAGCGACAGAATATGCAGCAGGTTTAAATGCTGACGTTTATACTCGTGCAGACGTTTGATATGCACATCAAAAATAGCGGTCGGATCTACCTCAATGTTCAACCGATCTTTTATGTGTTTGGCTAACTTGACCTTGTTGGCCAATTTAATCGCCATGAATTGCTTTTGGAATGCCTTATCATCGGCAAAATCCATGAGTTTCTCGAGTTGATACAAATCTTTTGGCCAGTCATCACCGACTGTTTCTGTCAGCAGTTCGGCGAGTGCTGGATTAGAGGTCAATAACCAGCGCCTTGGAGTTATACCATTGGTCACATTAACGAGCTTTTCTGGCCACAACTGGTGAAATTCTGGAAACAGATCTTGCTTTACCAATTCCGAGTGAATAGCTGCTACACCATTCACCTTATGCGAGGTAATCACACACAAGTTTGCCATACGCACTCGTCGCCCATGATTCTCCTCAATCAGTGATAATTTCTTGCGCTTATCTAAATCACCTGGCCACTGCTTTTCAACAAACTCATCGAGGAAGATTTCATTAATTCTGTATAGGATTTCTAAGTGGCGTGGTAGCACGCGCTCAAACAAATCCACACCCCAGGTCTCGAGTGCTTCTGGGAGTAACGTGTGGTTGGTGTACGAGAAAATCTTCTGGCACATGCCCCAGGCGCGATCCCAAGCCAATCCGAGTTCATCGCACAGAGTGCGCATTAACTC
>CAZLIR010000264.1:0-3200 GCA_964559635.1 uncultured Enterobacterales bacterium | reverse complement strand
GGACCGGCTAAGCCAAATACCTCAGCGCCCATTTGGTGAAACTGACGATAACGTCCTTTCTGTGGACGCTCATAGCGAAATAATGGCCCCATGTACCACAGACGTTGCTCTTGGTTATATAGCAAGCCATGTTCGATACCGGCGCGAACGCAACCAGCAGTACCCTCAGGTCGAAGTGACAATGATTCGCCATTGCGATCCTCGAAGGTATACATTTCTTTTTCAATGATGTCTGTCGATGCACCCACTGCACGGGCGAACAGTTGCGTCTTTTCCACAACTGGCATCCGAATTTCCTGATAGCCATAGCCGGCCACAATTCGACGCATGGTTGCCTCGATGTGTTGCCATAAACCAGAATCTTGTGGCAATAGATCATTCATGCCACGGATGGCTTTAACTTGCTGACTCACGATGAATTCTTCTTATGCTGTTTCTTTTATTGGTATTTGTTTGTCTTTGTTAGCAATGTGCGCGCGTATACTTTGTTCTAGAGAATCGACCAATGATGCGTTATCCAGCCGTTCGTTCATCTCGCCATTAACATACAGCAAACTGCGTTGACGACCTCCGGTTAGGCCTATGTCGGCAGTAAATGCTTCACCGGGACCATTGACCACACAGCCAATTACGGCGACATCCATTGGTTCACGAATATCCTCTAATCTTGCCTCTAACTCATTGACCGTCTTTATGACATCAAACTCCTGACGCGAACATGACGGACAGGCGATTAAGTTAATGCCATTTGAGCGAATATGTAAACTCTTGAGAATATCAAATCCGACCTTTATCTCTTCCACTGGATCGGCTGCCAGAGATACACGGATGGTATCGCCGATGCCATCGGCTAACAGCATACCCAAACCAATCGCTGATTTGACCGCACCTGAACGGAAACCACCAGCCTCAGTAATACCCAAGTGCAATGGCGCGTCTACTTCTTTGGCTAAAATACGATATGCATCAACTGTCATGAATACATCTGAAGCCTTCAGGCTAATCTTGTATTGATCAAACCCCAGTTTTTCGAGAATATTAATGTGTCGATAAGCTGATTCAACCAGCGCCTCAGGGGTTGGCTCACCATATTTCTCTTGCAGATCCTTTTCCAGTGAACCGGCATTCACACCGATTCGAATCGGGATCCCTTTATCGGCAGCCGAACTGACCACCTTACGAACCTTGGCTTCTGAGCCAATATTGCCTGGATTAATACGCAGACAATCAACGCCTGTTTCTAATACTTGTAGTGCAATCTTATGGTTAAAATGAATATCGGCTACCAGTGGCACAGTGACCTGAGCTCGAATTTTAGCAAAGGCTTCAGCAGCTTCCATGGTCGGGACTGAAATACGAACAATATCCGCACCGGCAGCCACAAGACGATTGGTCTGCTCTAATGTCGCCGCAATATCGGTTGTCTCGGTGTTGGTCATGCTCTGCACTGATATTGGCGCATCACCACCGACTGCCACTCGACCAACCTGAATTTGTTTACTCTTACGACGAGTGATTTTATTTTCCTGATGCATACTCATAATGACTCTATGTCTCGCATACTTGTGGGCTATCTAACATGAAGCGTGCTGTCGAACCAGCAGGGAAACAAGCTAAATCAACCGCTGAATTATTATACGCAATATTCACAGCATTAGGCTTGCCGAGTACCACAGAGATCGGCGCTACACCTGAAACTTCAAACTGCCGACCGGCTGTTTTGAGTCCTACTGCGAGCACCTCACCATTCGAGTCAGTCACCTGCACCCAACAATCTTCGGCAAATTCGAATGCCAGTGTCGCTTCAGAGCTCTCCACAAAACCAGTAGGGATCTGTGGCTCGATTGTCGGCTCTTGCACTGGCTGTGCTGCAGTTAACTGAGCTGACTGCTCAACCGGTGGCTGCGATTCTGCTTGGATCTGGGTGTCTGTCGCGCTATCAGTCTGAGTCAGCTGTGTAGCTTGCTCAGCGATTGGTTGTACTTCAGGTTGTTGTGGCTGTGAGAGTGACGTGGCCTCAACGTCACCCGTCGGTCTAGCGAAATACCAAATGATGGCTGCCACAAGGAGAATAACAATAACCACTGCAGTGATGATTTGACTACTTGCAATACCAGTTTTTGAGGGATTGCCAACGGTGGTCGTTGGCGAGTAATAATTTTTCACCTTAGACTGACCAATCAACTGGGTGTAACTGGCGATCACTTCCTCTTCATCGATACCCAGTAACTTGGCATAATTGCGCAAATAACCGCGTGCGAATGCATCAGGGATTTCATCTTCAAACTCGTTGTTCTCAAGTTGTTCTACCACCGAGGGAGAAAGATGTAGCTTGGCAGCGACTGCCTCAACACTCTGGCGTTTTTTCTTGCGCGCCTTCTCCAGCAGAATTCCCGGACCTGAGGTCATTGTGTGTTCTACCTCAGCCATGAGTCCTTCGCATCCAAATAGTTTTCGGTTTCCTGTGAATCCGGGAAAATTTGCTCAAGCTTCAGGCCATAACTGGCTACAGCATCCAGATCACCCATTTTTGCCGCATTTTGGGCACCTAACCACAGTGAGCGCGGTGTATGTCTTGATACACGTTCAAAGCGTGCAAGATACGATTTTGTCCGATTATGACGATTCTTACCGAACTCAATCTCAGCCATACCGAGTAATGAACCGACTTGCTCGGGATTATGATTCAGAGCACGGCGATAGTTTTGCTCAGCCTGCTCGAGGTTGCCGGCCAGATAATTACAGGTAGCGGCATTTTCATAGGTACCACTGATATCTTCATTGGTTCGTATCTGCGCCGAGGCAGTAAACATCTCCAGACTCTTAGCATATTTTTTCTGCGCACAGAGAAAGGCGCCGTATTGATTTAACAAAGAAGGATTCTTGTTATTAATTTTGAGCGCACGTTGGTAGTATTCCTCGGCCAGCTTCTCCTCATTGACCTGCTGGTAATACCAGGCCATGCCACGCAACACTTCTTCATCATTCGGTGTGTGCGCAAGTGCTTTATCGAGATTCGATTTGGCTAATTGATATTCACCATTTTCGAGATAGCTTAGACCCAATGTAAGACGAGCTTTAGCCGCCTTCCCGAGGTCAACATCGCCAGCGACCGCTTCAGATTGTGTCGATGTAGAATATGGTGTCTTGAAACTTGTTGAAGCGGTGGTGCAACCTACTAGACATAACATGGCCAAAAT
>CAZLIR010000263.1:0-3200 GCA_964559635.1 uncultured Enterobacterales bacterium | reverse complement strand
TCCAATGGAAAAAACATATTGGTATTCGCAGCAAAAGAACCGCCGGCTTGTAGCGCAACGACATCACCCTGAACATCAACCACTGGTGAGCCTGATGAGCCACCCGTTGCACCACTGGCGGCCTGTATATAAAAGGTGTTGAAATCGTTGTAACGGAAACGTCCGTAGTCTGGTGCATCACGATTTAACCGTGCCAAGGTGCCATCCAAGATGGATAATTTTTCACCGGCATCGTTACCGATGACACGTATTTCGACACCGACCTTAGCTTTGTCAGGACGCAGGGGAAGTGACTGTGGTTCGATAAAACCCAGATCTTTGGGATTAAATTTAAAAAAGCCAAAATCATGGACCGGATCGCGATAGAGCGGTATCAACTCAACCTCTTCCTGATTCACAAACACTGCAGTAGCTACCACAGGACCCGCTTGTACGATATGGCGATTGGTGAGAATAATACCGCGCTCTGCATCAATGACAAAACCCGTACCCTGGGAAGTCAGCGGTCGCGTGGTTTCAAAGGCCCGGGGTACCTCAACCTGAATGGAAACAACCGATGGGGTGACTTTATCAATCGTGCGTTGCCATTGGGCTGATTCAGCTAACAATGTCTGACTAAGACTAAGTAATAATATACTCAAGCTAGCCATTGAAAGTGTAATTCTCATTTAAAGTCCTATGTTTTATTAATTTTTTTAATTCTATGTTACTGCTGAAAACCGTCTACCTGATACCACCGCTGTGTTTCTAGACAATATGCTGAGAGTTTATTACCCCAAACACATCCCGTATCGAGACAGATTAAATCCTCACGCGGGTGGCGGCTCTGTAGTGCTGCCCAGTGTCCAATCAACAGCGTTTTACCTTGCCAATCAATAGCATCATTTTCATACCATGGCTGCAAACCCTCAGGGGCTTCGGCAATGGTCGCCTTGTAATGCATCTTCAAGGCTCCGTCGGTGTCACGATATCGCATTCGAGTGAAGACATTGGTAATAAAGCGTAATCGGTCTGCACCCCTCAGTGAAGAATCCCAATACTCCGGCAAATTGCCATACATTGCACGATAGTAATCATCTGCCTCTTCGGATTGATAGGCAGCTTCTGCTTCTTTGGCCAAACCGCGCGCTTGATCAAGAGACCACTGAGGCAAAATGCCAGCATGGGTCATTATGTAACCCTCGGTCTCTTGTAACAATGGCTGCTGTGTTAGCCACTGCACTAGCACTTCGCGATCATCACTAGCCAATATATCCGTGAAGGTGTCTTTACTGCTGGCAAATTCCGCAAATTGGGCTGCCGCCAACATGTGTAAATCATGGTTACCTAACACAATGTTTAGTTGTTCTCGTATACCATGCAACAGACGTAAAGTACCGAGTGAGTCAGGGCCGCGATTGATCAGGTCGCCTGCTAGCCAAAGTCGATCCTCTGAGGGATCAAAATTGATCGTTTCCAGTAAATGCTCTAGCTGTTCTCGACATCCTTGGATGTCACCGATGGCGTAGGTTGGCAAGCTGACGTCTCTGTTCTTTGTGACATTCTATTGTGACATAACCAACGTATGACTCAACTAAGAGATGTCATATATTTTTCGGATATACGTTACAATTTCTTTCATGACGATTTAATAAGGGCACACCCATGACGAAAACAGCGCTGATTACAGGAGCCAGCTCCGGATTTGGACGCTCCACAGCACGCCTGCTGGCCAACAACGGCTGGCAGTTAATTCTTGTTGCACGACGCCTGGAACGACTCGAGGCATTGCGCGAAGAAATTGGCACTGCCGTAATAGATATTATTCAGCTTGATGTTCGAGACCAAGAGGCGGTTAATACAGCGCTCAAATCCTGTCATGGCAAAATAGATTTATTGGTTAATAATGCCGGTTTGGCAGTTGGCTTAGCACCGGCTTGGGATGCCGATATTGATGACTGGGAACGCATGGTCGACACCAACATCAAAGGGCTTAACTATGTTACTCGCGCCCTACTCTCAGGCATGGTCAAAGCTGGCAAGGGGCATGTCATTAACATTGGCTCCATCGCTGGTTCTTATGCTTATCCTGGTGGCAATGCCTACGGTGCTACCAAAGCGTATGTTGAGCAATTCTCACGCAACCTTCGTGCAGATCTTCATGGCACTGGTGTGCGTGTCACCAATATTGAACCCGGTTTAGCTGAAACCGAGTTTTCTAATGTTCGCTTCAAAGGTGATGATGCCAAGGCGGACTCACTCTATGAAGGACTAGAACCTCTGACTCCAGAGGATATCGCTGAAGCCATCCGCTGGTGTGCAGAGCTACCGGCGCATGTGAATATTAATCAGGTTGAAATCATGCCGACTTGTCAGTCGTTTGGGCCCCTGCCAATTCATAAGAGCTAATCTCTAACGCTTCAATCAAAGCACCAGATTAAATATGATCATTACTTAATAACTCAGATATCATCTTCTGAAGGCGCTATGAATACATCCATGTAAGCTTGGCGTCGGCATCCATGCCTCCGACACTTCTTTCGATTGATATCTAAGTTATTTTATAAATATCGATACTGTCATGTACGCCGGTCTTGTGAATGGGCTATCCTTCCTGAGCTTCAAGTAAAGTACTAGAAACAAGCGAATCATTTGAGTGAATGAACAGAAGTTAATAAATACTTCTGTTCATGAGGGAGAGTGAGCGTTTTCTTGTGCTTTGATTGAAGCATTTAGAGATGCTGATCATTTTTAATAAGTTTATCGTGAATACTCTCTATATTTATTCTCCATTTAACTGGTAACATCATCAGTAACAAATACTCTGGAGTTATGAATGGAATACTTACACACTATGGTTCGAGTGAAAGATCTCGATGCCTCACTCACTTTTTATTGCGACCATCTTGGACTTGTAGAAGTGCGCAGAAAAGACGTCCCTTCCGGTAGATTCACATTGGTGTTTTTAGCTACGCATGAGGGTGCAGAATCGGAGTTAGAGCTAACCTACAACTGGGATGCCGAAGACTATGGCGAAGGACGTAACTTTGGTCATCTGGCTTACCGAGTTGATGATATCTATGCCCTATGTGACAAGCTACAAAAGGCAGGTGTAACCATTAATCGACCTCCACGCGATGGTCACATGGCATTCATACGCTCACCGGATAATATTTCAATTGAGTTATTGCAGAAGGGCGATGCTTTACCACCGCAAGAGC
>CAZLIR010000262.1:0-3281 GCA_964559635.1 uncultured Enterobacterales bacterium | reverse complement strand
CATCTAAAGCGGCTATAATTTGTTGCTCAACCTCAGCAATGGTCTGGCTGGCATCAATGATGATAAATCGCTCTGGATCTGCTTTAGCGCGCTCCAGATAGCCATTTCTGACGCGTTCAAAGAATGCCAGATTTTCTTTCTCAATACGGTCAAGCGCACCACGATGACCTGCGCGTTGCATGCCGACATCGACTGGTAGATCAAGAAATAACGTATGGCCAGGTTTAAATCCGGATAAGGCCCATGTGTCGAGTGTTTCGAGTGAATCTGAGCCTAGCGCCCTACCCGTACCTTGATAAGCAAAGCTGGCATCATTGAAGCGATCACTAATCACCCATTGGCCCTGCTCGAGCGCCGGCTTGATGGTAGCCTCTGTATGCTGAACTCTTGAGGCATACATAAGTAATAATTCTGTTTTTGCAGCGACTGATTCATCACGATGCGCCAGCAGCAATGCGCGGATCTCCTCTGCGAGCGGCGTACCGCCCGGCTCACGAGTTATAACCGGTGTAACCTGTCGCTCCTCAAACCATGACTGAAGACAGCGAATTGCGGTGGATTTCCCTGCACCTTCGGTGCCCTCGATAGATATGAAACGATGATTGCTCGGTGACATTACTTTCTCAATTGGTATTTGCGAACTGCCGCATTATGCTCTTCTAAGGTATCGGAAAATGCGTGGCTGCCATCGCCTCTGGCGACGAAATAAAGCGCTGAGCCGGACTCAGGATGGGCAGCAGCATCTAAAGACGCCTGAGATGGTAATGCAATTGGCGTAGGAGGTAAACCAAAAACACGATAGGTGTTGTATGGGCTTTGTCTCAGTAAATCGCGACTGCGAATATCGCCATCAAACTCATCGCCCATCGCATAGATAACCGTAGGATCGGTTTGCAATCGCATGCGTTTATCGAGGCGCCTGTGGAATACGCCTGAAATGGTTGCTCGCTCGGAATCTAACGCCGCTTCTTTTTCAATGAGAGAAGCCATGATCAATAGCTCGTAAGGACTCTTCAGAGCGTTATCGACCGCACGGTCCTGCCAGGCAGTTGAAAGTGCATCTACAGTCCGCTGATGCATCATCTTGAGCAAGGTCGTGACCTTTGTTCCTCTGGGGAATTGGTATGTATCAGGAAACAGCCACCCCTCAGGGTTTTCAGCAGTAATACCCAAGAGTTCTCGCACGGTCATAACATCTAAAGCCATGTCTTGCTCAAGTTGCTGATGCTCAGCGAGCTGTTGTAAAGCCTCTTTCAATGTGATGCCTTCAAGCAACTGAATTTCATACTGTTTGCCTACACCGGTGGTCAATTGTGCTAACACCTGATAATAGGATTGATTCGGCGCAATGAGGTATTCCGCCACTTTGACTTGAGTCAATTCAGGGTAATACCAGGCGATTAGTCGTTGCCAGTTTGGATTAGGTCCTATCGAGAGTCTTCTTAGTTCATTTGCCACAGCATAAAAGCTCATACCGGGCTGGACATCGAGAACAATACCCTCAGCTGGTATGACGACATTAGACTCCATAATCAGCTTAAATTCTTTCCACGCCCAACCCACTAAAATTGAGCAGGAGAAGATAGCAATCGCGAGTGACTTAAAGAGTAGATTTCTCACCTAAACGCCATTAAACCGCAGCGGCGCGTTTTAATACTAAACTGCCGTTGGTGCCACCAAAGCCGAAAGAATTACACAGCACGTAATCTGATTGATAAGGCTTTGCGGTATGTGCCACATAATCCAAATCACACCCCTCATCAGGATTGTCGAGATTAATCGTCGGTGGCGCAACTTGGTTATTGGCTGATAATACGGTCACGATGGTTTCGAATGAGCCAGCCGCACCCAGCAGATGCCCTGTCATAGACTTTGATGATGACACCAGTATGTCATGGGCGCTGTCACCGAATACTCGCTTTAGTGCCAGAGTTTCTGCCAGATCGCCCGCCTTGGTCGAAGTTCCATGGGCGTTTACATAACCTATCTCACTTGGATTTAGCCCCGCATCGGCAATTGCGTTGCTCATCGCCAGTGCTGCACCTGCGCCATCTGACGGTGGCAAAGTCATGTGATAGGCGTCACTACTCATACCGAAACCAACGATTTCACTGAGAATATTGGCACCTCGAGCCTTGGCATGGTCATAATCCTCAACCACGACCATTCCGGCACCGTCAGATAGCACAAAGCCATCCCGATCCCGATCCCAGGGTCTGGAAGCTTTGGTTGGTTCATCAATGCGCTTAGACAGTGCTTTTGCTGCGGTGAAACCCGCTATTCCGAGCGGAGTTGTGGCCATCTCAGCTCCACCGGCAACAACGACGTCAGCATCACCATAGGCGATACTTCTGGCAGCCTGACCAATACAGTGCAGGCCCGTGGTGCACGCCGTGACGATAGCCAGATTGAGTCCAGTAAGTCCATATTTCATTGAGACTTGGCCTGCAATCATGTTGGTAATTGAACCCGGTGTGAAAAAGGGTGAGACACGTCGAGGGCCCTTGGTCTCGAGAATATGATGATACTCTTCGATACTGCCCAAACCACCGATACCGGCGCCGATGATAGTGCCTATGCGATGACGGTTCTCATCTGTGACCTCAATACCTGAATCAGCAATCGCATGCGCTGCAGCGACCACACCATATTGGATAAATGGATCAAGAATACGCACTTCTTTGCTGTTGAGGTGTGGCTCAGGGTTAAAATCTTTAATTGAGCCATTAATATCAATGGGAAAGTTAGTAGTATCAAAGCTGGTGATTTTACCGATACCACTCACTCCGGCCTCGAGATTATTCCAAATGGTGGCTATGTCATTTCCTACTGGCGACAAGGCGCCCATCCCGGTAATTACGACGCGACGTTCAGACATGTTTTAAAATGATTCCTATTCTCTGCACTGGTTCTGAGTGACTGTGAAATAAGTGCTAATGCTACCAAAAAATGAACGCTGATTAGAACTAAATTCAGTGGTCAACAAACGAAAAAAGCGATGCATAGGCACCGCTTTGAATAAACACACTCCCGCTTGGGAATGTCAGATGAGAAGATAGACCTAGTCTACGTTGTTATTGATGTAGTCTATAGCAGATTGAACTGTGCTGATTTTTTCTGCTTCTTCATCAGGAATTTCGGTATCGAACTCTTCTTCGAGAGCCATAACCAATTCTACTGTGTCAAGAGAATCAGCACCTAAATCGTCAACGAATGAAGACTCTGCCTTCACTTCGTCTTCACTGACACCTAGTTGCTCAACAACGATTTTCTTTACACGA
>CAZLIR010000261.1:0-3283 GCA_964559635.1 uncultured Enterobacterales bacterium | reverse complement strand
TTTCCGCTACACAATGCCCAAGTGACATCGGGTGCTATTGTTGTGGTGCGAAATCCACTGGATGTGGTGGTGTCGATGTCGAACTATTTTAACTATGACATTGATCACACGATTGCATTCATGGCTGATGAGCTAACTGGCACGCCAAACGAGGAGGGCAATGTGCCACAGATCATAAGTTCTTGGTCTGTTCATACCAAAAGCTGGGCTGAAAATTCTGAAGATAGTGTGCTTGTTGTCAGATATGAAGACATGCTGGCTAATGCGCAAAAAACCTTCCGCAAAGTGGAATCATTTCTCAAATTAAAAAAGGATCCCAAGCGCTTACGAAGAGCGATTCAATTTTCATCGTTTGAGCAACTCAGAAAACAAGAATCACAAGTCGGCTTTGTGGAAAAATTCGAACATGCGACTGCCTTTTTTAACACCGGCAGAAAGGGTCAGTGGCAGAATATTTTGACGCAACAGCAAATCGACACCGTAAAGAAACAACACAAGCCAATGATGGATTTATTTAAATATAGCTAAGCGCCATAAGTTTGTTTCCTAAGCTGCTGAAAATAAAGCATTTCTGTTCCTGAAATGACGCAATTAAGCAGATCTCAGTGAAAATCACTAAAAAATCAGAAACTTTTTGTTACTTTTCTTGCATATTTGTTACTTAAGCGGTTATTATCCGGACGTGGGTAGCCTCTTCGAGGCTGCGTATTATGTGCTGTACGCATGGTTTACTAACATGTGTGAAGTGCAATAGGTTAGTTAACTAACTTCCAATTAACCGGGGAGAAAAACATTGATTAAACAAAATAAACATAATCCTCTCGTTAAGGCTATCAGAAATGCATTACTAGCAGGTGCTGCAATTTCTATGGCTGCAACTGGTTCAGCTCTTGCAGAAGAAGCTGACGATGAAGAGGCAGATGAAGAAGAAAATACGGTAACCGTCACGGGTTCACGTATTAAAAGAACTGACATCGAAGGTTCATTACCTGTAACAGTCATTGATCGCGAGATGATTGAATTATCAGGTGAGGCTAACGCTGCAGATTTCTTGAGAAGCATGACATTTAACAGTTCTGGTTCGTTCCGTCCTCAGTCTGGTAGCTCTGCTCAGGGTACTGCATCAATCAGTTTACGTGGTATTGGTTCATCACGTACATTGGTATTGGTTGACGGTCGTCGTCTACCTAAGTCACCTTCAACAGGTTCAAACCAAGACTTGAACACTATCCCAATGGGTGCAATCGAGCGTATTGAGGTACTGTCTGACGGTGCATCTGCGATCTACGGTTCTGACGCTCTGGGTGGTGTTGTAAACGTCATCACTCGTAAAGACTTCGAAGGCGCGCAAATCATGTTAGGTCAGGCAAGCGTTAGTATTCCTGCTAACGGTGGTGACCGTGAAAACGGTAGCATAACCTTTGGTGCTTCAAGCGACACATCAAGCCTGATAGGTGGTGTATCGTGGAACAAGCGTGACATTATCTTCGCACGTGACTTCTACTTCAACACTCCTGGTGGATCTGTGTATGGTAACTCTTACACAACAATCACTGGCGGTTTTGATGATTTCAACTGGACCTCAATTCCAGACGGTCAAGGCGGTACTGCTTGTGACTTCCCAGGAACAGGTTTCTACACTCGAGCTAACAGTTTTGCTGTTAACGCTGCACAGACTCGTTGTGCTTACGACTTCACATTGGTATCTGCAGACGAAGCGTCTACAGGTAATACCTCTATCTGGTTAAAAGCAACTCACGAGTTTAGTGATGATTGGTCTGTTTGGGCTAATGCTAGCATCAACAAATCAAGCTCGTTTGGTCGTTATGCTCCAGTACCAGATTCAAGCTACTTCTCAGTACCTCTGACTGGTAACAGCCCTAATAACCCTACTAACCCTAACGGTAACGTATGGGATGGCGTCTCTACAGTTGGCGTACCTGTAAACTGGTGGCATCGTTTCGACGCACTGGGTAATCGTGACAGTGAAGTAGACAATGAGCTGTCAGAGCTTATGACTGGTATGACAGGTAATGTTGGTGATGTTGAGTTAGATTTCGGTCTACGTATTACTAAGAACTTAACTTACGATATCGGCCGTAACTATCTGTTACGTTCTGCAGCTGCAGCGTATATCGAAAGCGGTGCATATGACTTACGCAACCCTTATGCGACTCCAGATAATATCTTGAACGCAATGAAGGTTGTTATTAGCCGTATTTCTCAGTACAACCAGAATGAAGCATGGTTCACTGCAGCATTCGACGCGTTCGAAATGGAAAATGGTTTCGCACAAATGTTCGTCGGTATGGAGTACCGTGAAGAAGACTATAGTGACCAGTATGACTCCCTGTCAGAAGCTGGTCAGGTTGGTGGTTCTGCGGGTAACTCTGCTGGTGGTACACGTGACGTAACTGCTTACTACTTCGAGTTGTTAATGCCTGTACTGGATAACCTAGAAGTAACTGTCGCTGGTCGTCAAGATGACTACTCAGATTACGGTTCTGACTTCTCACCAAAAGTGTCTGCTCGTTGGGTTGTCACTGATGACATGACTGTACGTGCATCTTGGGGTGAAGGTTTCCGTGCACCGACACTCGACATTCTGACTCAGAAAGATTCGTTCTCAGCTGACTCAGTTCGTGACGAGCAGTCTTGTTTGGCCCAGGGTCAGCCAGCTAACTGTAGCTTGCAGATTAACGCTCTGGTAACAGCGAATCCATCACTGAGTTCAGAGCAGTCAGAGCAGTATGCTTTCGGTTTTGCTCATGAAGCAACTGATTGGTTCAACTACTCTATCGACTACTACAACATTGCAATCTCTAACCGTATTACAGGTTTCTCTTCACAGGGCCTGATTGCCAGAGAGATTGCTGGTGACCCTATTCCTCCAGGTTTGGGTGTAACTCGTAATCCTACTAACGGCGCGATTACACAAATCGTTCGTGGTTTCGGTAACGAGGGTACAGTTGATACCTCAGGTCTTGATATCAACGCTGTATTTTCATACGAAATGCTAGGCGGTCGATTCAACCACAACGTTCAGATCGGTTACTTACTTGATCAGTCTGTTGACGGTGGTCGTAACTTAGTTAATGACCCTGGTACTCCAGAGGCTCGTATGGTTATCTCTAACTCTTATGAGATGGATAACTTCAGCATAGGTTACAACCTGAACCTAATCGGCAATCAGTGTGATGAGATTGTTGCTGGTGAGTGTATTGGTAACGTACCAACTTGGGTTACACATGACGTGCAATTCAACTACTTCGCCCCTTGGGAC
>CAZLIR010000260.1:0-3302 GCA_964559635.1 uncultured Enterobacterales bacterium | reverse complement strand
TTGTGGAACCTCTCATTGACTTGCGTGTGGCTGAACAACAAGCCTTGGCTTCGGTTAAGATTATTGAAACCGAGCAACGTATTCTTGGTGCGTTATTGGACGCTACTGCCTAACGGCAGCGATAGCATTAGCAGGTAAACAGGTACAAAATGAATATTACAACGGCAGCTCCCGCGAGTTTGCCCATAAACACAGCGAATGTTCAGACGGAAGTGGTTCAGACACAGAACCTCATTGCCGAGCGTATACCTGAAGCCCAACAAACCTTTAAGTCTGCTACCAGTCGGGCAGCTGAAACCGGCCCGGGCCAAACTACCAATGCTCCGAATCAGGAGGCAACCCAAGAAGCACGGCCAAGAATTATCGGTGATCGGAGCGAAGAAGACGGTTCAGATAAGCAGCAGTCCCCCGGTCAAGAACGACAGGAGCAGCGAGAGCAGCGTGCTGAGCAGGCCGAAATAGCAGAATTAGCGGCCATCGATCGCAAGGTACGTGCCCACGAGCAGGCCCACGCCTCGGTTGGCGGTGTTTATGCAGGCTCACCAAGTTATACCTATAAAACCGGACCTAACGGTGTGCGCTATGCCGTGGGAGGTGAGGTATCCATAGATCTCTCACCAGTACCCGGTAATCCAGAGGCGACGCTGCGCAAAGCCGAGCAGGTAGCTCGTGCAGCTTTGGCACCCGCAGATCCATCACCAACAGATCGCCGTGTCGCTCAAGCAGCGAACGCACTTGCGGCGAAAGCCCGTGTCGATATCGCCCGAGCTAATGCTGAACAAGCGCAGCAATTTCGTGGTGCAGGTGAAAACGATGAAGAGCAGGGACCACAGCCATTTAATCGTGCTGGCATCTCGCTACGCGGTGGTATGTTGAGTGCGAGCCTACGCACAGACGCCACTGAGCAGGTTGGTGGTCAGGTTAGCGCCTCAGCCTAAACCGTTCAAACGCACTACAAACCACGCCTAAGTATCACTAAGCCATATGCTGAACTGATTATGAGACTTTCTCGGGTTGGCTCTGATCATGCAACAGGGTACACTTAGCAAAACACAAAATTGGCCACTTCTATTGCCACATCCAGCAGCCACTAGTCATCAGATCAGACCGTTTCTCAAATGGGCCGGCGGAAAATTTCGTCTTCTAGACCGGATCAATCGTACATTGCCCGATGGTGACCGGCTGATTGAGCCTTTTTTAGGCTCTGGATCCGTATTTCTCAATACCGATTATGACGCCTACCTTGTGGCTGATATTAATCAGGATCTCATTAATCTGTATCAACAACTGAAAAAATCACCCAAGTCGTTCATTAACTATTGTCAAAACTGGTTTCAAGACTCAGAGAATGACAAGACGGCTTACTATCACTGGCGTGATGTATTCAATCAAAGTACCGATCCGAAAGAGCGCTCAGCATTGTTTGTATACATCAATCGTCATGGTTATAACGGCCTGTGTCGATACAACAGCAAGGGCAAGATCAATGTCCCCTTTGGACAATATAAAAAACCCTACTTTCCGGCCGATGAGATGTATCAATTTGCTGCAAAAGCCAAACAGGCCCGGTTTGTCTGTGCTGATTATCAAACCATTATGGGGCGCGCCCGTGCCGGTGATGTTGTCTACTGTGATCCGCCCTATGTGCCATTAACAGACAGCGCCAATTTCACCAGTTACAGTCAACAGGGATTTGGTCTTGATGCGCAGATGCAACTTGCGATCAAAGCCCGCTCACTCGCCAAGCGAGGCGTCCCGGTTGTGATCTCAAATCACCTGAACGGCTTTACCAAAGAGCTGTATGAACATGCCCGCATTGAGAGTTTCGAAGTGCGACGATTTATTAGTTGTAAGGGGAATAACCGTAATAATGTCGAGGAGCTTCTTGCCAGCTACCTACCAGAGGATGTTAATTAAGACCGGCATTCTCAACCACTGAAGAAACAATCGCCACCAGGGTCAGAACAAAGATCACCGTCATCACAATACCAATCGCGATGAAGTGCGATGCCTTGCCATGTTTAAAGTCACGCTCACGGTTTTCTTCTGACTGGACGCCAAACATCGCAGCTATCACACTTTTGATGATATCAATGAGTCCAGGTGATTTGGCCATTTTAATTGCTGGACGCTGATCTACTGCAGCACTTCAATTAGATCGATGTAATGGAAGTTCGCCGGTTTTCTGGAAAAATCGGTGAGCCAACCAAGAAAACCTTTAGCTTTCTTCACCGCTTGGGTGGGCTGGTTATTTAACTTGCCCTGACGCAACTGGTTGTTACCGATGGGTTTAAATTGCTCTTTAACCGGTGTCTGATCGGCAGGTGCTGTTGGCACCATTTCGGCGGCATTGAGGTTGGAAATCCACAGTACCAAAACCAGCGTCATGACTGCAGCGACGGCTGCCTGTGCCAGTTTATTCATGTGTGTGAAATGAGAAATTGTCCTATTCATTGTCTTATCATCTTCCATGTCGGCCGCGTATGATACAGAATCGCCCCACCAACCACAACAGCCATAACAAAATACCATACCCAAACACGCCACCGCCTCCTGAAGGGCTCGGCTCTGGTGTCGGTGGCGGTGGGGGTGGCGGCGCGACCGATTCGTTGGGATCATTATAAAGCGCACTGCCATCATCAACGAGTCTGATCATCCGATCGATACCACCAATATCTGAGTCTGAGCCATCGCTCGCCTCATAGTTGCGCCAGTGAATATTATAGTCAATGACCGATGCCGGATTGGCGTCATTGGTTCCTCCAGCCATGTCGATTGTTTCAAATGCCAGAGCCATCAGAGTAGCCCCTTCCAGTGTGATCGTACTATCCACCGTGAAATTCAGCATGAAGGAATCTGCCTTGTATCTCAGATAGCCTATACCGGCACCGCCGGGGGTGGTTAACCAGTCACTGGCTTGTGCTTCAAGCATCTGCTCAAAACCCTCACCCGAGGCGTTCAAGCCCTCAAGTTTGACCGCCGGTTGCAGTGTGCCGGGTACATTGGGAAAACGTAATACCTGATCATTATCATCCAGCCAACGCATGGGTTTGTCATAAGCAACCCAAAGTTGGTACTCAATACCATTTTCTAATCCGGTGTTGATATCCTCAGTCCACTCTCGACTGTTTGCCGTGGTCTGCTGCCATCGACCAGCGAATACAATCTCATCGGTATCCGTGCGTTTGATCTGTATGTCAGATAACGCCGCTGGTCCGGCTTGCATGTACCAGGCAATCAACGATGCGTTGGTCACTTCCTCGCGCACACGGTCAATTTCCAATTCCGGGAGCACAAAGCCC
>CAZLIR010000259.1:0-3313 GCA_964559635.1 uncultured Enterobacterales bacterium | reverse complement strand
CACTCTGATGATTGTTCATAACAACTAACGATAACGAACTGAACAATATGAATTCGAAACAAATCTGGATGGGTAACACATCCCTGCACCATAATGATTCTGAGGTCAAAGGCGGCTTCACGACCATCAATGGTGAACAATTTTATCGTATCAGCAACTACGATCAGATGCCTGATTTCTTCATGACCATCGTCAGTGATTCTGATCACTGGATGTTCATCTCCAGTAATGGCTCACTCTCAGCTGGTCGGAAAGATAGAGATAATGCGCTGTTTCCATACTACACCGACGACAAAATTCATGACTATGCCGGGATCACCGGTAGCAAAACCCAGTTATTGGTTGAAAACAATGGCAAAACCAGCCTGTGGCAACCATTCAACAGAGCTTTAGACGGTTTTTACAAAACTGAGCGTAATATCTACAAAAGTGTCTACAGCAATAAGCTCATCTTTGAAGAAATAAACCACGACTTGGGTCTCAAATTCAGTTACGGCTGGTACAACACCGACAAGTTTGGTTTTGTTAGGCGGTCGTTTCTAAGTAACCTCACAGATAGTGAGATACAACTATCCATCATGGATGGTGTGGCCAACCTATTACCATCCGGTACAGGTCACGACTTCCAGAATGCCTACAGTAATCTGTTAGACGGTTACAAGAAAACCGAGCTCATTGAATCATCACGACTCGGTTTAATCATGCTGAGTGCTGTGCCAGTCGACAAGGCTGAGCCGAGTGAGGCACTGCGGGCGAATACTGTCTGGGGCGCTGGCTTGGACAATGCCGAGGTTCTGCTTAGCAATAAACAATGGCAGGCATTCAGTCATGGCGAAGCTGTGAGTACAGAATTCGATGTTAAAGGTACCCGTGGCGCCTTCTACCAGTGTGCGACATTAACACTGGCTGCTGAAGAGCAGAAAGATTGGTTAATAGTTGCTGAGATAAATCAGAATGCTTCGTCTGTTGCCAACCTGAGTAAGGCAATTGAACAAAATGCTAACCTGGTTGCTGAAGTGCTCGACGATGTAGTCAGCGGCACAAAGCGATTGCGTAGCCTTGTTGCGGCGGCGGATGGTCTGCAAACGACCAGCGAGAACCTCTCAGCCAGCCGTCATTATTCAAATACGCTGTATAACATTATGCGTGGCGGTATCTATCTGGATAATTACCAGATCGATCGGCAGGATTTCGCAGACTTCTTCAAGCAGGCCAATACCCTGCTTGCTGAATGTTATGCCGACTGGTTGTCAGGACTGCCAAAAACCTTCTCGCATGAAACGCTAATAGAGTCATGTCAGACGACGAACAACGCCGACGTGATCCGACTCGGATATGAGTATTTACCACTGACCTTTAGCCGACGCCACGGCGATCCAAGTCGGCCATGGAATCTGTTCTCAATTGTCACTAAAAACGAGGACGGCTCACCGGTATCTGATTATCAGGGAAACTGGCGTGACATTTTCCAGAATTGGGAAGCTTTGAGTCTTTCGTACCCAGAATTCATTGAGAATATCATCTGTAAATTTCTTAATGCCTCTACCGCGGACGGCTATAACCCCTACCGCATCATGAAAAATGGTATTGACTGGGAATGCCCAGAGCCAAATGATCCATGGGCTTATATCGGTTACTGGGGTGATCATCAGATCATCTACCTGCAAAAGCTACTGGAGCTTTCAGAGCAGTTCCACCCGGGCAAACTCGATCAGTTTATGCAACAGGACATCTTTGCCTATGCCAATGTCCCATATCGCATCAAAAGCTATGATGAGACGGTACTGGATCCTCAGAACACCATTGATTTTGATCATCAACTGAATGACAAAATAGTAGCCCTCACCGAGACGAATGGCTCCGATGCTCGACTGATCCTGGATGATGATGGTCAGGTGTACCGGGTTAATTTCTGTGAAAAGATTTTACTGACATTACTCACTAAGATGAGTAATTTTATCCCGGATGCCGGTATTTGGTTAAACACCCAGCGACCCGAGTGGAACGATGCTAACAATGCTTTAGTGGGTAATGGTGTGTCAGTGGTCACGCTGTGCTATGTCCGACGTTTTGTAAAGTTCTGGTTAGAGCAACTAGACAATGCAACGGCAGATACTTACCAGCTCTCACGTGAGGTGTATGGATTTATGCAGAACCTGAATCAGGTGTTTGCAAACCATGCTGATGCCATCATATCAGGTGTCTCTAACGAACAACGTAAGGCGGTTATCGATGGTCTGGGTCAGTATGCTACAGATTACCGAAATGCGATTTATGATGCCGGATTTAGTGGCGAGAAATCATCACTAAGTAAAGAAGAGCTAACAAGCTTTTTGAATACCATACTGCCATGTATTGATGCCTCCATACGTTCAAATCGCCGTGAGGATGGTCTTTATCATGCTTATAACCTCGTGGCATTTAGTCAAGACGAAGTATCGATCCGCTATCTGTATGAAATGCTGGAAGGTCAGGTGGCCGTTCTCAGCTCTGGACTGTTGTCAGGACGAGAGAGTCTGGCCGTGTTGGATGCGCTCAAAAACAGTGCCTTATTCCGCGAAAACCAATACAGCTACTTGCTGTATCCGGATCGTGAGTTAGCGCGATTTGTTGAGAAGAACAACATACCGCGTGAGGCAGTCGAGACCTCTGCACTAATGCAAAAATTATTGGCTGATGAGCTGAACCCTATTGTGCGCAGTGACAAGACCGGTCAGTATCATTTCTGTGCTGACTTCCATAATGCCGACTACTTAGCCGATGCATTAGATGCCTTGGATAAGTCTGAATTTGGTGACTTGGTGGCGGCTGAAAAACAGCTGTTATTAGATGTCTATGAGCAGATGTTTGATCATCAATCATTCACTGGTCGCTCGGGTACTTTCTACGCCTACGAAGGGCTTGGCAGTATCTATTGGCATATGGTGTCTAAGCTTCTGTTGGCGGCTAATGAGTCATTTTATGCGGCTGTAAAAGACGGTTCAGCCCCAACCATCATCGGCCAGATAAAAGCGCATTATTACGAAATTAAAGCAGGTATTGGCATATTCAAATCACCTGCCTTGTACGGAGCATTCCCGACGGATGCCTATTCACATACGGTTCGTGATGCCGGCGTGAAGCAGCCAGGTATGACC
Organism: uncultured Enterobacterales bacterium; assembly: GCA_964559635.1. Classification (GTDB taxonomy): domain Bacteria; phylum Pseudomonadota; class Gammaproteobacteria; order Enterobacterales; genus CAXRAF01. The sequence goes on along the minus strand of CAZLIR010000259.1, from coordinate 176 downwards.
GGACAAGTAAAAGAAGACATCCTCTCTCGTTTAGGTGAGTTGGGTGCATTTGTTGAGGGTGGTGAGATTCACTTTGATTTGAGTTTGATTAATCAAGAAGAGTTTCTCGACCAACCCGTTGAAATTAGCTTTGTTGATGTGAACGGTAACGACAACGTCATCGAATTACAGCCTGG
>CAZLIR010000258.1:0-3320 GCA_964559635.1 uncultured Enterobacterales bacterium | reverse complement strand
TTAATTTTCATTTTTGTAAAATTTACATTGTAAAATTTTTATTGTGAAATTTTAACACACAATCCATTACACTCCAACGTAACAATATTGAGTACTTAATACATATCACTGAATGAGTAACATCGACATAACGATGGAGTCCAACACATGACATTGCCTATCATCAATCAGCATAAGATACATGAAGATTTGATGCACTTTATCAATCAGGATGTACTGAGACGCTTACATATCGATGCCAATGAATACTGGCAAGGGGTGGTAGCCATTGTCAGCGACTTGACCCCACAGAATCAGACACTGCTTGACAGACGACAAGCATTACAGACCAGTATTGATCAGTATTTCAAAGAAAATTCCGGTGAGGTAGACATTAGCGCCTATAAAGAATTTCTTTCAGCCACTGGTTATGTTGCCGAAGAAGAGGGTGATTTTATTATCACACCGACCAATATTGACGCAGAAATCAGTGATGTCTCTGCACCTCAACTCGTCGTTCCAGTAGACAACGCACGCTTTGCCATTAACGCCGCTAACGCTCGGTGGGGTAGTTTGTATGACGCACTTTACGGAACAGATGCTATACCTCACACAACCGGCTTAAAACCGGGCAAAGGATATAACCCAGCGCGGGGTAAGAAAGTCATACGCTATGTCAGAAACTTCCTGGATGAGACATTCCCGCTTAACCACGGGTCACACAAACATGTTTCGTCCTACGGTCTTTACTACCAACATCTGGTTGCCTACTTCTCGGATGGTTCCTGTACTGGCTTAGCTGATCCATCACAATATGTTGCCTACTCTGGCAGTCCAGATGCACCGAGCGCATTACTGCTTAAAAATAACGGCTTACATGTTGAGCTAGTCATTAATCATGCCGGCGAGATCGGTTCACATGACCTGGCAGGCATTGATGACGTCAGAATGGAATCCGCACTGACCACCATAATCGACTTCGAAGATTCAGTAGCAGCGGTTGATGCCGATGACAAAATCGCTGCCTATCGTAACTGGTTAGGCCTGGTTCGTGGCGATCTGAAAGCCAGTTTCACCAAAAACGGCGAACAGATTGACCGTGAAATCAGCACGGATTTCAGCTATAGCGGTAAAGACGATTGTGAATACAAAGTTAAGGGTAAGTCACTTTTGCTAGTGAGAAATGTCGGTCATTTAATGACCACATCACTGATGCTGAGCGAGTCCGGTGATGAGTGCTTCGAAGGGATCATCGACAGTATTATCACCGCTACGATCGCCAGTCTCGACATATCAGACGCAAGAAACTCTAAGCGTGGCAGTATTTATATCATCAAACCAAAAATGCATGGGCCTGAGGAAGTTGCATTCACCTGCGAGTTGTTTGCACGCATCGAAAAATTACTTGGACTTCCTGAGCATACGATTAAGCTCGGGATCATGGATGAGGAGCGTCGTACCACCGTTAATCTTAAAGCCTGTATTCGTGTGGCAAAAGAGCGCGTCTTTTTCATCAATACTGGGTTTTTAGACCGAACGGGTGATGAAATACATACCTGTATGGAAGCAGGTCCGGTATTACCTAAAGATGAAATCAAGCAACAGCCCTGGATTGCCGCATACGAGCAAAACAATGTGGATATTGGGTTACAAACTGGATTTCGAGGCCGTGCGCAAATTGGCAAAGGTATGTGGGCAATGCCTGATGAAATGGCGCAGATGGTGACTGATAAATTAGCCCATCCACTGGCTGGTGCTGATACTGCATGGGTACCCTCACCCACAGCTGCCACCTTGCATGCCTTACATTATCACGCGGTGAATGTTGATGCGGTACAAGCCAAATTGATGAACCGAAAGCCGGCGGATCTGGATGACATACATAGTGCGCCATTGCTCAACCGGGCGCTGACTGAGCAAGAAGTAGAGCACGAGTTAGCCAACAATATCCAAGGCATTCTTGGCTACATGGTGCGTTGGATTGACTTAGGGATTGGTTGCTCGAAAGTGCCAGACATAAATAATGTCGGTCTCATGGAAGATCGTGCCACTTTGCGTATTTCCAGCCAACATATTAGCAATTGGCTCAAACATGGCATATGCACTCCGACTCAGGTTGACCAGCAAATGCAGCGCATGGCTCAGGTTGTTGATCAACAAAATATCAATACACCTGGATATCAGCCAATGGCAGACAACATCGAGACCAACACTGCATTTCAGGCAGCCAGAACACTTATTTATAAGGGATGTGACCAACCTAGCGGCTACACCGAACCAGTCTTACATCAACATCGATTAGCAATGAAATAGCGTCTATCAGGAGACATCAATGACAACTTATAACGAACTCATCAATGAAACTCAGCAAACGTTTGCTCGCTCAACGGCATCATATGACAGCATTTCAGCGGAAAACGTCACTCGTATGAGACTGCAAAATCGTTTCAAGACCGGACTGGATATTGCCCGTTACACAGCCAAAATCATGCGTGATGATATGGCAGTCTATGATAAAAATCCGGCGCAATACACGCAATCGCTGGGTTGCTGGCACGGTTTTGTTGGCCAACAAAAACTCATATCAATCAAAAAGCACTTTGGCGACACAAAAGGCCGTTACCTTTACTTGTCTGGCTGGATGGTTGCCGCTATGCGTAGCGAATTCGGTCCGTTACCCGACCAATCAATGCATGAAAAGACCAGTGTTCCAAATCTCATCGGTGAGCTATATGACTTTCTCAAGCAAGCTGACGCGCGGGAATTGAACCATCTGTTCCGTGAACTCGATGCCGCCCGAGAGGCCGGTAACGAACTCAAGGAGCGTGCGATTCTCAAACAAATTGATAACTTCAAGACCCATGTAGTTCCCATTATTGCAGACATTGATGCCGGCTTTGGTAACGAAGAGGCGACTTATCTGCTCGCCAAGAAGATGATTGAGGCAGGTGCATGTTGTATCCAGATTGAAAATCAGGTCAGCGATGCCAAACAATGCGGACATCAGGACGGTAAAGTCACTGTACCTCATGAAGACTTTCTGGCCAAGATCAATGCGGTCCGTTATGCCTTTATCGAACTTGGTGTTGAAGATGGTGTGATCGTTGCCCGAACTGATTCGTTGGGTGCTGGTCTGACGCAAAAAATTCCAGTCTCCCAGAATATTGGCGATCTGGCTGATCACTACAACAACTTCATCGACGGCGAGCCGGTTTCGACTTTGGATGATATTGCTATCGGCGATATGGTGATCCGTAACGCCCAAGGGCTGATAAAACCGCATCGTCTTGCAAACGGCCTGATCCGTTTCAAAGAGGGCAGTGGTGAAGATCGTGTGGTAC
>CAZLIR010000257.1:0-3320 GCA_964559635.1 uncultured Enterobacterales bacterium | reverse complement strand
AAATGTTGTTTGATAAATTAGTCGAGTACTGTCGCGCACAATACCCCCAGGTTGAGACAGGCCAGTTTGGTGCCGACATGCAAGTCAGGTTATGTAACGATGGCCCGCTGACGTTTCTAATCGAGATCTGAGGGTTGATAAAGGTAGCTATCTATATCTTTCACTAGCTCGGCCATTAAATCCTCTGGCACATCCGGCGCAGCAAACAAATTAGAAAACAGACCATCAAATTCTTCCAACGTCTGTTGATACTTTAATTGTGGTCGCCCGAGTTGTTGATTCAATTTCATATCGTATAACTTAGCCATACAATCGAAGCCATCCTCACTTTTCTCAGCCAACAAGATCAATACTTGTTGTTTCATAATGTCTCTATCACCGGCCTTCGCTGGAAATTGAATGCGCGTGACAAAGACATAATGGTCACAATTAAGGTGCTGAAGAAATGCCGCAATTTTTACGCTGGTAAACTCTTTTTGCTGTTGGTTAGAGAAATCGACCTCAATACGATAAGCCTGTTTGTCTCTGGCCAAAAGAAAATACGGATTCACGGTACCGAGCTCTAATAGGCTCACGCCCGTGAGTTCTTCTGCGAGTTGTAATAGTGGATGTTTCTCCGTTTCACTCATGATGATTGCTCAACTAATTGGCTCACTTTCTTTTGGAGGAATTCAGCTGTCGCCTGCTCGGCGGGAACGGCTGTCGTGGCACAAAAGGTCACATCAGGAATGCGCTTCGGCAATCCCTTCATGGCTCTACCTTTATAGCGACTAAACCATGAACCCCATAAGCCTGCCAATGCCATCGGAACAACGGGCACAGGGGTACGATCGAGAATCTTTTCTATCCCCTTCTTGAAGTCACTAATGGCTCCGTCACGGGTTATCGAGCCTTCGGGGAAGATACACAATAATTCGCGATCATTGAGAACTTCGTCGATCTTGTCGTAAGCTGCAGCCAACATGCTTGGATCTTCGTGTTTCGATGCAATAGGAATCGCTTTTGCTAACTTGAATATCCAATGCAAGCCGGGCGTTTTATAGATGCGGTGATCCATTACAAACCGTACCGGACGTCGCACATAACCGGCAATGATTAAGGCATCGACAAAGCTGACGTGATTGCAAACGAGTACTGCGGCGCCTTTATCGGGAATCGCATCAAGTCCATGAGTCTTTACCCGATAGATGGTATGCAATGAAATCCAGACAATGAAGCGCCACATGAATTCGGTAATCATACGGTAGATGTAAATTGCGATTACCAGGTTCATAACGGCGGTGATGAAGAACAGACCTGGAATGCCGATGTCATTTCCAAGTAGTACCATGGCCATTAAACCGGCTACCACCATGAAAATAGAGTTGATAATGTTGTTAGCAGCGATCACCCGTGAAATATGACCACGATCGGTACGCTCCTGAATCAGTGCATACAGCGGCACAATATAAAATCCAGAGGACAGGCCAATCATAAAGACATCAAACAGGATGCGCCAATTGTCCGCATGACCAAGAATAGTATCAATTGTGTAGAGCGTCTCAGCCGCAGGTAACACATGCTGGGCGGCAAAATAAAAATCGATCGCGAAGACGGTTAAACCAAGTGACCCCAGTGGCACCAGTCCAATCTCAACCCGTCCCCCGGATAGCTTTTCACAGAGAAGAGAGCCGATGCCGACTGAAATTGAGAAGGTGCCCATAAGCATAATAAAGACATTCTCATCGGCAAACAGATAATTGCGGGTGAAGTTTGGAATTTGGGTGATGAAGATGGTACCAAAAAACCAGAACCACGAAATGCCAATCACTGCCAGAAAAACCGTGTAATTGATACGACTGTACTTGATGACCTTCCAGGTTTGCGTGATGGGATTCAGGTTTATTTTTAATGCCGGATTCGACTGACCCATGACCGGAATTTGTCGAGAGGCCAGGTATCCGAGTACAGCAATTATGACAATCAGGACAGAGACTACGGCTTTACCATTGTCATAACTGATGGCATGGGCACCCAGTATCATGCCCAGCAAAATCGCAAGAAAGGTGCCCATATCAGTGACGCCATTACCGCCCACTAATTCCTCACGCTTCAGCACCCGTGGTAAGAAACCATATTTAACCGGACCAAAAAATGCCGATTGTGTGCCCATTAAAAATAATACAAAAAGTAGGAATATGGGCATATCAAACATAAAGCCGATTACGGCACATACCATAACCAGAATCTCGACGACCTTAACCCATTGCATCAGTTTCGCATTGTCGTACTTGTCAGCCAATTGACCTGCGGTAGCTGAAAATAAGAAGTAGGGCAGAATAAACACCACAGCAGAGAGGTTGATCAACATATCAGAGTTCATTCCCATGACATTAATCGCCGTGAAACTGAACATAATCGCCAGGGCATTTTTGAATACATTGTCATTAAACGCACCGAAAAACATGGTGACAAAGAACGGTAAATAGCGCCGTTGTTTAAAAAGATCAAATTGATTTGGTCTAGACATTGAGTCTCCTCACTGGCCTTTATGGCAAGTGTTTGTTACCGGTCTATTTGAAACAAACGCCGACAATTATCCGTCGTGATCTCTGCCAATCGATCCGCTGACTGACCAGTAATTTCAGCGGCAAACTCTAACACATAAGGTAAGTTAGCCGCTGTATTTAAGTTTGATTTCGGTCGGGGCCTAATGGTGCGTGGTAAAAGGTATGGCGCATCCGTTTCCAGCAGTATTCTATCAAGCGGCGCATACCTGAGCGCCTCTTGTAAATCTGCGCCACGACGCTCATCGCACAACCAACCTGTGATACCAATATAAAAGCCTAACTCAAGATAGTCACGCATTTCATCCTTGTTGCCGGTAAAGCAGTGGCACACCCCCGAAAGATTATCCGCATGCGGCTGTAATTGTTCGATGAAGTCGCGATGGGCATCGCGTTGATGAAGAAACAAAGGTTTTTGTGCTTCAACAGCGAGTTCAATCTGCTGACGAAACACGGATGTCTGTATCTCTGGTGGCGAATAGTTGCGATTAAAATCCAGTCCACACTCTCCGACTGCAACAACCAATTCGTTTGTCAGAAGTTGTTGCAATCCTGCGAGATGTTCATGGCTAAAATCCTTCGCATCATGGGGATGACAACCTGCAGTGGCTGAGTAATAGCCCGGATCCTCAGCACAGATGGCAGTAGCCTTAACAGAGGCATCATAGCTGGTACCGGTAATGATCTGATGAATCACACCAGCCGCTAAGGCCTCAGTTTTTAGCTTGTCGCGATCATGATACAGGCGTGTATTAGTTAAATTGACGCCTATAT
>CAZLIR010000256.1:0-3324 GCA_964559635.1 uncultured Enterobacterales bacterium | reverse complement strand
GAGCAACAGTATGAGTAATGGAAAAATCACTTTTTCAAATTTAGACACGTGACGCAGTTGTTTCATTGTGATCTGACGTTCTTTTTCATTTGTCAGTGCTTTCATGATGGGTGGCTGTATAAGCGGCACCAATGCCATATATGAATAGGCAGCAATGGCAATTGCCCCGAGCAAATCAGGTGCTAATTTAGAAGCCAGGAAAATCGCAGTTGGCCCATCAGCCCCCCCAATGATGGCAATAGCTGCGGCATCTTTAAGGGTAAAATCAAATCCGGGTACAGCATTCAGTGCTAATGCGCCAACAAGTGTGGCAAAAATACCAAATTGTGCTGCTGCACCAAGGAACAGTGTGCGAGGATTAGCAATGAGTGCCCCGAAGTCGGTCAGAGCTCCGACCCCCATGAAGATGAGCAGCGGAAATATCCCGGTATCGATGCCGACATAGTAAACATAATAAAGCAGACCACCGGGGTCAGAAATACCAGCTTGAGGGATATTAGATAAAATCGCACCAAAGCCAATTGGTAACAATAACAAAGGTTCAAACCGTTTAACGATGGCTAGAAAGATCAACACGGCACCCACCAGCATCATTAACGCCTGACCCCAGGTCATGGCGGCGATGCCCGTTGACAGCCAGAGTGTCTGTAAGCCATCCATCAGGCTTGAATTTCCATTAAGACGTCGCCCACAGCGACTGAATCACCCTCTTTTGCTGAAACAGTGGCTACCGTTCCTGAACTGGTGGCTCTGACTTCAGTTTCCATCTTCATCGCCTCAAGGATCATAACCACATCGTCTTTGGCGATGGTATCACCGGCCGAGACCAGCACTTTGAAGATATTGCCTGACAGAGGTGATGACAGTGGTGCAAGATTACCTGCTGCTGGCGCGGCGGCTGGTGCTGGTGCGGCTGCTAGCGTCGCTGAAGTCACTTCACCAGATGGTGATACCTGAACATTATAATTCTGACCATCCACATTAACCACATAGGCTGCAGGCCCCGATGTCGGAGCTGAGGTTGATGCAGACGTCGGTGTAGCTGCCGTCGGTACCGGATTTGCCGAGGGTGCAGGCTCGAAGGCTGAAGGATCATCACGATTGATCAAAAACTTCAGACCAATTTGTGGGAATAAGGCATAGGTTAGTACATCATCGATTTTATCATCGGCCAGACGAATACTATGCTCAGATGCCAAATCATCAAATTCCGCGGTTAATTTGTCGAGTTCGTCATCGATCAAATCCGCCGGACGAACCGTGATCGCCTCGGCTCCGTCCAGCACTTGCTGTTGCAGTGCTTCATTCACCGGTGCCGCAGTAGCACCATACTCTCCCTTTAGAACACCAGCAGTCTCTTTACTAATAGTCTTATAGCGTTCCCCTGTGAGCACATTAATCACAGCCTGAGTACCAACAATTTGTGAGGTAGGTGTTACTAATGGAATGTAGCCGAGATCCTTGCGTACCCGGGGAATTTCCTCAAGCACCTCATCAAGTTTGTCTGCCGCGCCCTGCTCTTTTAACTGATTTTCCATGTTGGTCAGCATGCCGCCGGGCACCTGTGCCAATAAAATTCGCGCATCGACGCCTTGCAGACTACCCTCCCATTGCGCATATTTCTTTCGTACTGGTCGAAAATACTGAGCAATCTCCTCAAGCGCAGTCAAATCAAGACCAGTCTCGCGATCCATTCCCTCAAAGATAGACACCAATGTTTCGGTGGGGCTGTGACCATAAGTCATACTCATGGATGAGATGGCGGTATCAATCATATCAACATCAGCCTCAACCGCTTTTACTAGTGTTGGGACGCTTAAACCGGTGGTTGCATGGCTATGTAGGGCTACTGGTACCTCCAGCACCTCCTTCAGACGACTAACCAACTCAAAAGCATCATAAGGTTTGAGTAATCCAGCCATGTCCTTGATACATATGGAGTGACTGCCCATATCCTGCAGTTCTTTCGCCATATCTACCCATAAATCCATGGTATGCGCCGGACTGACGGTATAGGACAGAGTTCCCTGAGCGTGCTTGCCATTTTCTCTGACGGCAGCAATAGCTGTTTCAAAGTTACGAATATCATTCATGGCATCAAAGATACGGAACACATCCATGCCATTGGTAACAGCCCGCTCGACGAACTTTCGCACCACATCATCGGCATAATGGCGGTAGCCGAGAATATTTTGTGCTCGGAATAGCATCTGTTGCGGTGTTTTAGGCATGGCTGCCTTGAGCTGACGTAAACGCTCCCAAGGATCTTCACCTAAGTAACGAATGCAGGCATCAAATGTCGCACCGCCCCAGGTCTCAAGTGACCAATAACCCATATTGTCCAGCTTTTCGGCGATTGGTAGCATATCTTCAATACGCATACGTGTGGCGAATAATGACTGATGCGCATCTCTTAAGACGAGTTCTGTTACACCGATTTTCTTATTTGTCATTGAACAACCTCAACTACATTATTATTTTTGATTTTGATCTTCACGATAGCGATGCACCGCGGCCGAGATGACGGCCAGCAGTCTCTGATCATTTTGTTTTTTCTTATCCGCAGGTCCTCTGACCGGTGCTGGCTCTTCGGGCGCTAAGCGCGCTAGAATACCGAGCGAAAACACCACAATAGTCAGAAAAGCCAAAACAAAAGACATGCCTACCAACATGAGGTAGAGCCCTTCCATTAATGATGCTGTTAATGATGATGTGATATCGCTACTCATTAGTACCCTGCTGCTAGTGAATGCGGACGCCTTGGGTCCGCCGTTCCTGTAAACTGGCCATTCTTGAACATAACCGACTGCACATGACCAATCTCTCGTCCGGCAGGCGTTGCACTATGTCCCATTAATTCAGGCGCATCAACGCTGTAACCCATCTTGCGGAGTTGATTGATTACGTCTGGTGTAAAGCCATTCTCCATCACGAGACTATCAGGTAACCACTGATGATGAAAGCGAGGCGTGGTTGTTGCGGTTAAAATGTCCATGTCATGATCAATCACATTGCTGATCACTTGCAGTACTGTGGTTATGATTCGACTACCACCAACACTCCCTGTAGCGAGTAATGCACGTTTGTCTTTCAACACGATAGTGGGCGTCATAGAGCTCAGTGGCCGTTTGCCGGCCTCAATCGCGTTGGCCTCACCGCCGATTAACCCGAACATGTTCGGCACCCCGGGTTTTGAGGAGAAGTCGTCCATCTCATTGTTCATCAGTATGCCGGTACCAACTGCGACTCGCCCGTTACCAAAACTGGCATTCAGTGTGTAAGTATTGGCTACCGCGTTACCATAGCGATCCATGACCGTGTAAT
>CAZLIR010000255.1:0-3348 GCA_964559635.1 uncultured Enterobacterales bacterium | reverse complement strand
GCAACCTTGTCACCTTTGTTCGCAGTCGCTGCAAACTCGTTCCAAGGATTAGGTACACATTGCTTAATACCTAGAGAAATACGACGACGCTCTTCGTCGATATCAAGAACCATTACTTCAACCTCATCGCCTAGGTTAACAACCTTGCTTGGGTGAATGTTCTTGTTAGTCCAATCCATTTCAGAAACGTGAACTAGACCTTCAACACCTTCTTGAATCTCAACGAAACAACCGTAGTCTGTTAGGTTAGTTACGCGACCTGATAGACGGCTGCCTTCTGGATGACGGTTAGCAATTTCTAACCATGGATCTTCACCCATCTGCTTCATGCCGAGTGATACGCGAGTGCGCTCACGGTCGAACTTCAATACTTTAACGTTAATCTCATCACCAACCTGGACAACGTCAGAAGGATGCTTAACACGCTTCCACGCCATATCAGTGATGTGTAACAGACCGTCTACACCGCCTAAATCAACGAATGCACCGTAGTCAGTTAGGTTCTTAACGATACCCTTGATTTCCATACCTTCTTGCATGTTCTCAAGGATTTCATCACGCTCTTGTGAGTTTTCACTCTCGATAACGCTACGACGTGAAACAACCACGTTGTTACGCTTCTGATCAAGCTTGATGACTTTAAATTCTAAATCTACGCCTTCTAGGTGACTTGTGTCACGGATAGGACGTACGTCGATAAGAGAGCCAGGTAGGAACGCACGAATACTCATTACGTCAACTGTGAAACCACCTTTAACTTTACTAGTGATAACACCGATAACAGTTTCAGTATTTTCGTATGCTTCTTCAAGCTTAATCCAAGATTCAGCTCGCTTAGCTTTCTCACGAGATAGTCGTGTTTCACCGAAGCCATCTTCAATTGCGTCTAGTGCAACTTTAACTTCGTCACCAACAGCGACTTCTACTTCACCAGATTCGTTTTTAAATTGATCTAGTGGAATTACACCTTCAGACTTCAGACCAGCGTTAACTGTCACTGCTTCTTTATCAATGGCTACAACTGTGCCAGTGATGATTGATCCGGGTGCCATTTCGATTTGATTGAGGGATTCCTCAAAGAGTTCTGCGAAAGATTCGCTCATAATTATTTCCTGATGTTTCCACTTACCATCCGAGTAAAGTGGCTTATTAACAATTAGTCGAGACTTCCTGTCTCAACTTACCATCAGGTATTGGAAGCTATTGATAGGTTGACGCGTTCCAGCACCTGAGTAACCACTTCAGTTATGCTCAACTCAGTGGTATCAATCGTTATTGCATCCTCAGCAGGCTGCAATGGCGCGACGCTACGGTTCATATCTCGTGCATCTCGCTCTTCGATTGCCTCTAACAGGCGCGCGATACTAACACTCTTACCCTGCTCTTGCAACTGTTTATGGCGCCGTTTCGCCCTTTCCTCGGCAGAAGCCGTTAAAAACACTTTAACCGGAGCTTCTGGGAACACGATAGTGCCCATATCACGGCCATCTGCGACTAATCCCGGTGCCTGAGCGAAATCACGCTGACGCTGCATAAGCGCATCTCTGACAGGTGATTTTGCTGCCACGAGTGAAGCCATTTCAGCGGTAGATTCGAGGCGTAACTCTGCCGTGACATTCTCTCCCTGTAACCAAGTCTCCACGAGGCCAGAATCAGGGGTAATAAATTTCACATCGAGGGTTTGAGCACATTCAACCAGAGCGTCCATATTCTCAGTGTCGAGTGCCTGCTTTTGCACTGCGAGAGCCATCACGCGATAAATGGCGCCAGAGTCTAGGAGATGATATCCAAGTTGAGTGGCAACGGCCTTGGCGACGGTACCCTTTCCGGCACCGCCTGGACCATCAATGCATATGACCGGGATCATTCGTCGTTTTCAGCTGCTTCGTCAGTGCTGTCTGAATCTGTCTCTGCCGCACTATCAGATGGTGCATCGACATTTGTATCCGCTTCAACGGTGTCATCAGCGCCCTCTTCATCATCAGAATCGATTTCAACGACATTCTGCAGACCGACAAGGTTCTCACCCTTAATCAGCTTGATCAGACGCACACCCTGAGTATTACGTCCCATGGTGCGGACTTCCTCAACCGAGGTGCGTACCAGTGTTCCTTTGTCACTAATCAGCATCACTTCATCGGAGTCATCAGTGACAGACACCGCATTGACAACACGGCCATTACGATCACTGACTGAGATTGAAATAACCCCTTGAATCCCGCGATTCTTAGTTGGGTAATCGCTAATATCGGTACGCTTACCATAACCATTTTGCGTGGCTGTTAGGATTTGTCCCTCTTCTGGAGCCAGCACCATGCCGACCATGATCTGATCATCGGCGAGTTTGATACCGCGGACACCGCGCGCTGTTCGCCCCATTGGACGTACGGCAGTTTCATGAAAACGTACGACTTTACCGGCATCACTAAATAGGAGAATATCGTTATCACCACTGGTCATAACCGCCTCAACTAGATGGTCTTCATCTGCCAGACCAAGGGCTATCAATCCTGAGGTTCGCTGGTTCGCGAATTGTGACAGTTCGGTTTTCTTTACCGTACCCTTGTGGGTTGCCATAAAGATGTATTCATAGGACTCGATGTCTCGTAGCGGTAAAATCGCAGTAATTGTTTCGCCTTCATCCAACGGCAATAGATTCACAATGGGTTTACCACGGGCATTTCTGCCGGCTTCAGGTAACTCAAACACCTTTAACCAGTAGACCTTTCCCTTACTCGAGAAACACATAATGGTGTCATGGGTACTGGTCACCAATAAACGCCTGATAAAGTCTTCTTCTTTCATCTTCGACGAGGCTTTACCTCGACCACCGCGCCGTTGTGCACGATAAGTATCCAGTGGCTGATATTTGACATAGCCTTCATTCGATAATGTCACAACAACATCTGCTTCGGTGATCAGGTCTTCAATGCTGAGCATGAGACGACGCTGAAGAATTTCAGAGCGACGCTCGTCACCGTACTGCTCTTGAATGTTGCGCAACTCTTCCTGGATAACTTCCTTGAGTCGCTCTTTGCTTGAAAGAATCAACAATAAGGCTTCTATTTCATCGAGCAGTTTTTGGTATTCTTCCAGAATCTTGTCGTGCTCTAAGCCGGTCAACTTGTGTAAGCGCATATCCAGAATAGATTGCGCCTGCTCAGGCGATAGCCGATACAGACCATTCTGAACCCCGTATTCTTCGCCTAAGTCATCAGGCTTGGCAGCATCAGTTCCCGCGCGCTCAAGCATCGCTGCTACAGTCCCTAACTCCCAAGTGCGAGCCAGCAACTGCTCTCGGGCAACCGCTGGAGAGGCTGATTCACGGATTAATTGAATGACCGGATC
>CAZLIR010000254.1:0-3353 GCA_964559635.1 uncultured Enterobacterales bacterium | reverse complement strand
CCAAGCCACATCCCGGCACATGAGTCAGCTGCTACCGTTGCTTCCTTCCGGACCTGGCGGGGTTTACAACCTATCATTGCGAGAGAACCTAGAAGGTCACCACAAGCTCTGTCATCAGAGGTCGTGGATTATGTCCCATTCCATAGGCATGCGCAAGCGTTAAACGGCAAATATCAGCACTATTATTAATACTCAAATTTACCGGCATGTTTGTGTATAGGTTTTCCCTATATTGGAAATCGTTACAATCAATTGTACAGATTTTATGCACCGCACTAGTATGTGATAGTCAAACAAATGACTGAACAAATAACAATACGCCGGTGAGAGGCGTTCTATTGTCTGCTCTCCGGTTATTTACTATCCAGATTGATGGAGAGACCAATGAAAAAGACTCAACGCGTCCTAGTGACTACCCTATCTGCACTGCTGCCCATTATGGCATCGACCAGTGTTATCAGTGATGAGATGGGCAAACCCAAAGGTGCTGAGGGAGCTGGTGGGACGACTGCAATGGCAGCCAAACCCAATAGCTTCTGGTGGCCAGATCAACTCGATTTATCCGCATTACGGGATCATGATAATCGTTCCAATCCGCTCGGGCATCATTTCGATTATGCCAAGGCATTTGAATCACTTGATGTCGATGCCCTGAAAAGTGACATGAAAGAGCTGCTTACTAACTCGCAAGACTGGTGGCCTGCTGACTGGGGTAATTATGGTCCATTCTTTATCAGATTGGCGTGGCATAGTGCCGGTACCTATCGAACGCTGGATGGTCGCGGTGGCTCCGATGGTGGACAAATGCGTTTCGATCCGCTTAATAGCTGGCCAGACAATGGTAATCTCGATAAAGCAAAACGCTTACTGTGGCCTCTGAAACAAAAATATGGCTCGGCGGTATCTTGGGCTGATCTCATGATCCTTGCCGGAACATATGGCATGGAAGAAATGGGATTCCCAACCTATGGCTTTGCTTTCGGACGTGCCGATGATTGGGAACCCGATGTTGTTTACTGGGGTCCGGAATTAGAGATGCTCGCCAGTGATCGAGAAGACCGCGATGGTAAGTTACAGCGTCCATTGGGTGCTACGCACATGGGCTTGATTTATGTCAATCCAGAGGGTCCGAAAGGTAAACCTGATCCAGCAGCCTCGGCTAAGAACATCCGTGTCGCATTCGGTCGCATGGCCATGAATGATGAAGAAACTGTGGCACTGATTGCCGGTGGTCACACCTTCGGCAAGATGCACGGTGCCCACAAGGCATCCAAGTGTGTCGGCGTTGAGCCTGGTGGCTCAGAAACAACGGAGCAAGGACTCGGTTGGCGCAATAAGTGCGGTAAGGGCCACTCTGAGGACACGGTTACCAGTGGACTCGAAGGCGCCTGGACCCAGCAGCCTACAAAGTGGACCAATCTGTATCTGACCAATCTATTGAGATTCGATTGGGAGCTCACAGCCAGTCCGGGTGGTGCCAAGCAATGGGTTCCGACCGAAAAATCACTGCACAAATCAGTGCCTGATGCCCATGTAAAGGGTAAATTTAACCCGCCAGTCATGACGACTGCCGATTTGGCACTTAAGTATGATCCTGAGTACAAGAAAATCTCTGAGCGATTCCTGGCTAATCCAGACGAGTTCACCTTGGCCTTTGGTAAAGCATGGTACAAGTTAACTCACAGAGATATGGGTCCACGTGCGCGTTATTTAGGTAATGATGTGCCAAGCGAAGTCCTGATCTGGCAAGACCCTGTTCCAGCTGTCGATCACAAGCTGATCAGTGCTAAGGACGCAGAAAAGCTTAAATCGCAAATTTTAAAATCGGGTCTATCTGTCTCCGAGTTAATGCGTACAGCTTGGGCCTCAGCCTCATCTTTCCGTGGCTCAGACATGCGCGGCGGTGCGAACGGCGCCAGACTACGCCTTGCGCCACAGAAAGACTGGGATGTAAACAATCCAGCTGAAGTTGCCAAGGTGTTAGAGAAGTTAGAGGCGATACAATCTAAGTTCAACAAGTCACTGCGTAATGGTAAGAAAGTATCATTGGCGGATACCATCATTCTGGCTGGTGATGCGGCGATTGAAAAAGCCGCTGAAGACGCAGGAATGCAGACTAGCGTTCCTTTCATGCCGGGTCGAACGGACACAACTCAAGCAATGACTGATGTCACTTCGTTTAATTTACTAGAGCCCAAAGCCGATGCATTCAGAAACTACTTCAATGCTGAGGAAAGCTACAAGTCACCGACTGAGATGCTGGTTGACCGTGCGGATCAACTTAATTTGACTGTACCGGAGATGACCGTGCTGATTGGTGGGATGCGAGCGCTAGGGGCAAACCACAGTGGTAGTTCGCACGGTTTATTCACTGACCGTCCGGGAACGCTGACGAATGACTTCTTCGTTAACCTACTGGATATGTCTACCATGTGGCGAAACGCCGGTGACGGCGTTTACGAAGGCGTTAATCGTAGTTCAGGAGAAGTAGTTTACACAGCTACACCCGTGGATCTGATATTTGGCTCTAACTCAGAACTCCGTGCCATCGCGGAAGCCTATGCATACAATGATTCAAAACAACTATTTGTTGATGATTTTGTGGCAGCATGGACTAAAGTGAAACAAGCTGATCGCTTCTAGTTTTAAGTTAAGCTAAGCGAATATGAAAGAGCCAACAATGTTGGCTCTTTTTGTATCAAAGTGTCTAGAATTGATCCTCTACAGCATAGACATTCAGTGCGTAGTTGCCGATACGGAAAAACTCTTGAGTGGCTAAACTAAATACTGTGAATGGCACAACAAATGCGTCGGTTCTACCCCTGTTCAACTCGACAATAGGTTGGCCGTCAACCGCCACGAGGTAAGTTCCATTTTGTGTGATTGGAACATCTAGTAAAAACGAATCACGACTTTCGAATTCGCTAATGTTCTGATCAACGAAACTGAATGAGCCATCATTCTCTTGTCTGAATAACCGCACTCTGGTGAACATAATATCTGGATTTAGAAAGTCGACGTCTGATATTGCTTCGATGCTGATGATGCTACCTGCTTTAGCGTTAAATCGATACGTATCTACTTCATTTAACTCAGCAATCCTGCCTCTGAGTGCTATATTTCTAACTTTCAGCTTAGTGAAGGCATTGTTACCTGATTGCAAGTTGTTGGGAACTTGCAGACCATTACTGAATGGGATGATTTTGCCAGCGACATCTTCCTCATCATAAATAATACTATTGCTCATGCCGTTAAGGTCGTTGATACGTAGCTTGATCAGTGAACGCTCACTGAAGAAACGGTCTTTACCCCCACTGTCGGCCAGACCAATGCCTGAGCTAGCGCCCGATGCC
>CAZLIR010000253.1:0-3354 GCA_964559635.1 uncultured Enterobacterales bacterium | reverse complement strand
GACGTGCGACATAAGGGGCTAATAAATCAATCACATCCTCACGACTCGGTGAATTCGAGGCATCATCATAGAACATGGCATCAACTTGACTCAGCAGATAGGGATTATGATACATCTCCCGACCAAGCATGACGCCATCGACATACTCAAGATGAGACTTGGCTTCATCAAGGGTCTGAATACCACCATTAATAATGATTTCCAAATCAGGGAAAAGTGCTTTGATTTGATAAACGCGGTCATAATGAAGCGGGGGAATATCACGATTTTCTTTTGGACTTAGGCCGTCTAACCAAGCCTTGCGGGCGTGGATGATGAATGTTTGCGTGCCTGACTGTTTGACAGTTGCTACAAACTTTGTGAGCTCATCCAGAGAATCATTACGGTCGATGCCAATTCTGGATTTAATTGTTACCGGGATCTCGACTGCATCGATCATGGCTGCCATGCAATCAGCGACCAACTGCGGCTCAGCCATGAGACAGGCACCAAAGCGCCCTGACTGAACGCGGTCACTGGGACAACCGACGTTCAGATTAACTTCGCTGTAACCACTATCTTCAGCCATTTTGGCACATTGTGCCAAATGGGCAGGATCACTTCCGCCTAATTGAATTGCCACCGGTTGCTCGGCTGGATCAAACCGCAACAACTGCTCCCGAGGCCCGTGGATAAGGGCCCCCGTAGTGATCATCTCGGTGTAGAGTACCGCATGACGACTGAGCAGCCGCATAAAGTATCGACAATGACGGTCGGTCCAGTCGAGCATAGGAGCGACCGTGAAGGTGCGATTGATGTCCATGTTACTGACTGGCGCTAAACTCATCTACCATCATCTCACATTGATGACTTCGCCTTACCCAAAACACCCGTAATCGATAATCCATCAGCATGATTCAAGTAGGCATGTATTTCTGCCAGTACTGATAAGGCAATGGACTCAGGCAATTCACCACCGATATTCAGACCAATGGGGCCTGTGATTGGATTTCTTAGCTGTTGCAGACCCGCCTCATCAAGCACTTCCTGCTTTCTGTGCTCAGGCCCAAGCAGGCCAATGTATTTGACAGGGCTGTATTGCAGAAGCTTGATAGCGCTCGCATCAAAACCCACGTTGTGCCCCATGATAATGGCTGCATCAATTTGTACCAGAAACTCCTTGTCGGCCAGATCCTGAAAGGACTCTTTGTGGATCACGTCTGCTTGCGGAAAGTACTCTTGACGCGCATAGCCGGTTCGATGGTCGATCAAATCAATGTGCCAGCCAAGAATACTCGCCAATTTCACGAGTGGCCTGGCATCCACACCACCACCAAAAATAGCAATATGCGGTGCCGCTCTGAGTATCATTAATAAGAAGTGGTCATCCACCAGCTGAATGGCTTTCGCGTCATCGAGGTAGAGATCTGAATTTATGTGCTGTTGGATATATTCGTTGGCACCCGCCATATCGGTAAATAACTGATTATTCTGTTGTCCCTCAGTATCGACCAATACGATTCCTGACTGATTATTTTGCAAAAGTTCATACAGACCAGCTAAACCCTGATAGTTATTTTCGGCGTGCAGTGGTTGCAGTAGGATATGCACAATGCCGCCACAGCCTAATCCAAGCTTCCAGCCGATATCATCCTCATTAAGCATGTCATACTCGACAATATCAGCGCGGTTCTTGGCCATGACCTTTTTAGCACGGCGCATGATATCACTTTCCAGACAGCCACCACTGAGCATACCGTCGTACTGCCCAAGGCTATTAATGAGCATCATCGCCCCCTCTGAGCGATAGGATGAGCCTTCTGTGTGGACAATGGTACCCAAAACCCACTCAAGCTCATCGCGTTTTGGATACCAACGCTCTAGCCAGTGGTTGATTTGGTTACTCATCGTGATTAATCCGCCTGTATATGAACAACTATATGGCGATTCGAACTGTGATGTCGATGCTCCCAGAGATAAATACCCTGCCAGGTACCTAACACCAGCCCTCCTTCATAAATGGGTATCGAGAGAGTCGTGTTGGTCAGAATTGCCTTGATATGCGAGGGCATGTCGTCGGGACCCTCCATGGTGTGGGTGTAGAGCGAGTCATTTTCTGGAACAAGACGATTTAGCCAGTTTTCCAGATCATTGCGGGCACTGGGATCGGCATTTTCCTGAATGGTGAGGCTACAAGAAGTGTGTTTCACAAACAGTGTGCATAATCCCTGACTAACCCCTGATTCACGAATTGCCTTCTGCACATCATAGGTGAATTCATGCAATCCCTGCTGGCGTGTTTTAACGCTCAGGTGTGAGATCATAGTTCATGCATCTCTGGATCGGCATAGTTGTCGAACCGGGTGAACTTGCCCTGGAAAGTCAGGTTAACTGTTCCGATAGGACCATTACGCTGCTTGCCAATAATGATTTCAGCCATACCTTTATGCTCGGTGTCCTTATTGTAGACCTCATCACGGTAGATGAAAGTGATCAGATCGGCATCCTGCTCGATGGCACCAGATTCACGTAAGTCGGCCATCACAGGTCGGCGATCAGAGCGTTGTTCAAGTGAACGGTTGAGCTGTGATAATGCAATTACAGGAACCTCAAGCTCTTTTGCCAGGGCTTTCAATGAGCGAGAAATTTCTGATACTTCGAGAACCCGATTCTCAGACTTTCCTGGTACGTGCATCAATTGCAGATAATCCAGCACAATCAGCGATAAACCACCATTTTCACGCGCAACCCTTCGAGCTCTGGAACGAACTTCTGATGGACTCATGTTACCCGTGTCATCGATATACATCTTGCCTTGATTCTTGAATATGTTGAAGGTGCTGATAATACGGGTCCAGTCTTGCTCTTTCAGCTGGCCTGAGCGGATCGCACTTTGGTCAACCCGAGCCAGTGAAGATAACGAGCGCATGATCAGAGACTCAGCCGGCATCTCCATACTAAATATCAATACCGGTTTATCTGTTTCTTGCGAGACCGCTACATGCTCAGCGATATTCATCGCAAAGGTAGTCTTACCCATCGACGGACGTCCGGCAACAATAATCAAATCAGCGGGTTGCAAGCCTGTGGTCATTTTATCAAAGGTTGTGAAACCTGTTGGCGTTCCTGTGATACCGCCTTTGGCCTTTTGCATCTGATTGATTCGATCAAGGGTCGATTCTAATAATGGCTTCAAAGGTTTGGGACCAGTGCCTTGCTTAGTACGTATGTCAGCAATTCGGAAAATGGTCAACTCGGCAAAAAATACTAGCTCACTAGAATGGAGTCCTTCTGAATTCTAGCAAGGGTCAACAATTGCATTGGCAGGGGCGATTATCGAAAGTAGCATGACGGGATTGCGGATGCCCTCAGCAG
>CAZLIR010000252.1:0-3359 GCA_964559635.1 uncultured Enterobacterales bacterium | reverse complement strand
TGGTAATGGTATAGGCAAAGACGAAATAGTCTTTGTCGGGATTAGACTGAGACTCGATAAAAAACGTCTCGACATTAATGTCTATGGGCTGCGTCATAATAATTTGATTAGTACTAGTAGATTAAACTGTCAAAAGTTTATACGAAACTCTTTTGCCTTAGGATGGCCATACCAGGCCTTAGGATTATTGCTCTTTCTCAGCCGCGTCCTGCGCTGCTGATTCCTGCTCGGCAAGCTGGCTCTTGACCTCATCCATATCCAGTGCTCTGGCTTTAGCGATAATCTCTTCGAAAGCGCCTTTCGGTACCGCGCCGGCATTTGAATAGAGCGCAATCTTTTCCCGCAGAATCATCAGAGTAGGTATAGAGCGGATATTAAAGTAGGCGCCTAACTCCTGCTGCTCTTCGGTATTGATTTTTCCAAACACGATATCATCGTGCTGCTCAGAGACATCATCAAAAATTGGCGCGAAATTTTTGCATGGTCCACACCAGGGTGCCCAGAAATCGAGAATGACAAAATCATTCGCTTCCATCACTTCATTAAAGTTGTCTTTTGTTATCTCGATAGTGGCCATGACAGGTTACTCATAGATTAAATGATAGGACTAATGTAATGACTCACAGCAATTTATCAAGCCATCTTGGGCTTTATCTGTTGCTTAGGTTGATGAAGACCGTTCATAAATCATCGGGGTGATCAAACGACCTTGATCACGATATGCTCGTAACCGACTCGATACCTCCTCGGGCAGTTTTGCTTCCTCAGCGACACTAAAGCCATGCTGCTGATACAAACTCGTCAGATCGTTCAGACTAAATGTGTAGGTTTGCTCAGTGAATGCATGACGCATCGCTTCGAGTAACTGTTTTACCAATCCTTGTCCCTGATAATCAGGGGCTACTGCCACTGCTGTCAGTAACAGACTCTGTTGCACGGGGCGTAACAAAGCCAACGCGATAATGCCTTCCGTTTGATTTCTCATTACCATACACTGATCATTTGAACGAACTCGACCACGAAATCCATGATGACTAATGAACTTATTCGCCAGCGGATATTGGATTGGGTCTAACCAACGAACTTGTATTTCAGATTGTGTGGTCATAATGTCCAGAGAATATTGCCAACAATGCACACGTCCACGCTCAGAATGTTACTGCGATGCGATCGTCGCGTGTGAATCACCTATCAAAGTGCTTATCATACAGCATCCACAAGAAGTTCAGCATCCTTACAACACAGGCCGAATGGTTAACCAATGTTTAACCAACAGTGAACTAGTGGTTGCCGAAATATTGGATGACGCGGTGCTGGATCGTGTGCTACAGACAAATAGCACACTGCTATTTCCCCATATGAGTTGGCTGAGCCCCATTGCGGCTGAGACCAAAACCGTCGAACAACTCGTGGTGATCGATGCCACATGGAACAAAGCCAAAAAAATACTGCATCTGAATCCAGCACTACAGCAATTGCCGCGATTAGCCCTGACTGGATATCCACGCTCAACTTACGAGGTGCGCAAAAGTAGCCTGCCTGAGAGCTTATCCACGATTGAGAGTGTGGTATATGGCTTGGAGAGTATGCTGCCAGATACGAGTTATCAGGCAATGTTGCAACCATTCAAGCAAATGGTTGCGTTAGCAAAACGATATCAACCCGATTAATTCAACTGCGCTACAAATGCCTGAAGTAATTGCGCCATTGAACTCGCAGCCTTGGCACCTTCAGAGAGCGTCTCATCGTGGGTTAATTTATTCTCTGTCATGCCGGCACCGAGATTGGTGATCATGGCAACAGCGGCTATCTTTAATCCACAGTGATGACCAATGAGTACCTCGGGCACCATTGACATTCCCACCACATCAGCACCAAAGGTTTGAAACATTTTTATCTCGGCAGGTGTTTCAAATACTGGTCCTCTGACCATCAAAAACACACCTTCATGCAGTTGGATATCGGCTTCACTGGCAGCACGACGCAGTCGCTCTTGATGTTGTTCAGGATAGGCTTCCGTTAAATCCGGGAAGCGCGGGCCAAAACGCTCATCGTTGGGTCCTGCCAGTGGACTGATACCAGAAAAATTAATGTGGTCAGTTACCATCATTAATGAACCGGCGGGCATGGATTCCTTCAAGGACCCCACGGCACTGGTGATAACCAGGTTCTTCACGCCGATCATCTTTAATGCACGCAAAGCAACGGTCATAAATCGTGGTTGCTGATCCTCGTAAGAATGCACGCGTCCCTGTAAACACAAAATCGGTTTGCCAGCCAGAGTGCCTTTCAGCAAACTTCCTGCGTGGCCACTAACGGTTGTTTGCGGAAAATTAGTGATCTCACTATAGGGTGTTGTAGATTCTATATCGATTGCATCAACAAATGAGCCGAGACCACTGCCCAGGATAATTGCGGTATCTGGCACATCTTGAAGTATTTGTTTTAGCCCCTCTGCACAGGCTGATGTTTCGTCGTAAGAGTACATAGTCTCGTCTCAAAAAAAGCGCACTGTAGCATGAACAACCAGTGCAGCAAATGGTTTACGGATTAGATTGGTAACTAAATAAATCAAGCTAGGTCCATCATGAAATAATCTGATAACAAGGCACATATGTTGTACCCGGTAATTTCATGCGATGTTGCTCCACGAATGATTGTAGTAATTCGTCCAATAACTCTAGAATTTCCGGCTGACCACTAATTTCATAAGCGCCGTGCTTCTTCACTTCCGCAATACCCTCACTTTTCACGTTGCCGGCGACAATGCCCGAAAACAGTCGACGGAGATCTGCGGCGAGTTCATGAACCGGGCGATCCTGATGAATTTGCAGGGAGCGCATATTGTCAAAAGAAGGAAAAAAAGGCCGCTGAAAATCGGCATCAATGGTTAAACCCCAGTTGTAAAAATAGGCATCCTGAGTCTTTTGACGGTTGCGTTTCACTGCCTCCATTCCTTCGGACATGATACGCCCTACTGTTGAAGGATCATCGACCACAATTTGATATTTACTAGCTGCCGCTTCGCCGAGTGTTGCTTTGATGAAGCGATCGATTTTTTCAAAATAGGCAATCGCAGATTTCGGACCGGTCAATACCAGTGGATAGGGAATATCAGCATTGTCGGGATGCAATAGTATTCCCAGCAAATACAACAACTCTTCGCAAGTTCCGACACCACCGGGGAAAATGATAATGCCATGCCCCAGACGGACAAATGCTTCCAGTCTTTTCTCGATATCAGGCATGATTACCAAATGATTAACGATTGGATTCGGTGATTCGGCAGCAATGATGCCAGGCTCAGAGATACCAATGTACCGTCCGCCTCGGTGACGCTGTTTAGAGTGACCAATAGT